>CAYJLL010000063.1:0-9200 GCA_964370955.1 uncultured Rikenellaceae bacterium
CTTATTTATTCTTTGAACGCAATGGTGATGTTGTGTGCAAAAAAAAAGGACCCTGCATTTGCAAAATCCTTTTCTCTCAAAAATTGTACCTCTTTTTCTAGAGGCTCTTAACTAGATCTATCATCTGTTGTGCTAGAGCGTCTGCTTGGCTTTGGCTGCAGTGCTCGCAATAGATGCGGATGATAGGCTCGGTGTTCGACTTGCGAAGGTGTACCCAGCAGTCCTCAAAATCAATTTTCACACCGTCAATATCAGTTACTGTTTCTTCTTTGTAGTGTTCTTTTACTTTCACCAAGATGCCATCAACATCTGTGTCAGGGGTGAGCTCTATTTTGTTTTTCGACATATAATACTCAGGGTAGCTAGCTCTCAGTGCTGAGCATTTCATTCCCGTAAGGCTTAGGTAGGTCAAAAATAGTGCAACTCCCACCAGCGCATCACGTCCGTAGTGAAGCTCAGGGTAGATAATACCTCCATTGCCCTCGCCGCCAATCACAGCGCACATATCTTTCATCTTCGCCACCACATTCACCTCGCCTACAGCCGATGCGGCATATTCACCACCATGGCGTACAGTTACATCGCTCAGAGCGCGCGAGCTAGATAGGTTCGAGACTGCATTACCTCCCTTGCGGCTTAGGATATAATCGGCAACAGCAACCAGTGTGTACTCCTCGCCAAACATTTCGCCCGTCTCGCTCACTAGCGCAAGTCTGTCCACGTCGGGATCAACAACAATACCAAGGTCTGCACCTTCTTTAACTACTAGTTCAGAGATTTCGGTTAGGTTCTCAGGTAGTGGTTCTGGGTTGTGAGGGAAGTGTCCGTTGGGGGTGCAATATAGTTCGATAACCTCTACACCCATTTGGCGAAGTAGGTCAGGGATGATGGTTCCACCAACTGAATTAACGGCATCCACAACGACTTTGAACTTCTTAGCCTTCACAGCCTCGGTGTCCACAAGCTCTAGTGCGAGTACCATGTCAATGTGGCGTTGGTCGAAGCTCTCACGCTTTACAACCTCACCCAGCGAGTCCACATCCACAAACTCATAGGCGTCAGCATCTGCAATCTCAAGTATTTTCGCTCCTGCTTTAGCGTCAATAAACTCTCCCGCAGGTCCTAGGAGCTTTAGAGCGTTCCACTGTTTTGGGTTGTGCGATGCGGTCAGGATAATACCTCCGTCAGCCTTGAATTCGGTCACAGCCACCTCGACAGTTGGGGTGGTTGCAAGCCCGATCGAAATAACATCGACTCCACAGCCCATCAAAGTGCCCTCTACTACATTATATACCATCTCTCCCGAGATACGAGCGTCTCGACCCAAGACTACAGTTGGTTTGTGTTTGCCTTTGGTGACTTCGGTTACGATCCATTTTGCATAGGATGCGGTGAATTTAACAAGATCAATTGGGGTTAGGTTATCGCCGATTCCCCCGCCGATTGTGCCACGGATGCCCGAGATAGATTTGATGAGTGTCATAAATTGTGTTGTTGTATTTAGTTAGATTTGTAATTATGCTTGGGTTGAACTTTGTTGGAAAAATCTGAGCGGTGCTTGAATTTGTCCCCACAAAAGTTTGTTTTATCCGTACAAAAATAGTAATTTCGCCCAAAGAATAAAAATTTTTCGGATGAACTTTGGAACTTTTTTTAGAGAGAACCTCTCTATTGCAATCAATACCATAAAAGGCAATAAACTACGCTCCTCGCTCACAATTAGCATTATTGCCATCGGAATAATGTCGATGGTGGGCATCTTTACAGCTATTGATGCTCTGAAAATGTCGGTGAGCGACTCATTTTCGTCCCTTGGGAGCAACAGCTTTTCGATCGACTCTCGAACCACAGCAATCCAACCAGGCGGAAGGCGCTCTCGAACGGTCAATGGGGCGAATATCACCTATGACCAGGCAATGGAATTTAAAGAGCGTTTTTCTGTGCCCTCGATAATTTCTATAAATCAGCGAGTTAGTGGTAGTGCAATCATAAAATATTTGTCGCAAAAAACCAACCCTAATGTTCGCCTGATAGGGACAGATGAGAATTACCTGCGAAACAGCGGTATGAATCTGGAGATGGGTCGTAATTTTTCAAACTTCGAGGTTACCAGTGGAGCGCCAGTTGCTATTGTGGGTAGTACTGTAGCTGAAACACTTTTTGGGGATGAAAACCCTATTGATAAATTTATAAATATCTCGGGTGGACGCTATAGGGTGGTTGGGGTGACCAAAAGTAAAGGTGGTGGCATGGGTATGGGTAATAACCCCGATCAGAGCGTTTATATCACCATAGAGGCAGCTCGTGGATCATTCACCTCTATTAACCCTAATATTCCCATTACGGTTATGCCTGAGGCTGGGCTTTTGGATGTGGCAACAAGCGAGGCGGAGGGGCTTTTTCGTCAAATTCGCAAACTAAAACCAACAGACGATACAGACTTTAGCGTCACTCGTAGCGATTCATTTATTAATATGATGCTAGAAAATCTTACGATGATAACCATTGTGGGTACGCTGATTGGCTTTATAACTATCATGGGAGCAGCTGTTGGCTTGATGAATATTATGTTAGTGTCGGTGAGTGAGCGCACACGTGAGATAGGTACGCGTATGGCTCTTGGGGCGCGCCCATCGCTTATTCGCCAGCAGTTTCTGTTTGAATCTACCATCATCAGCCAACTAGGTGGCCTTGTGGGCATAGTACTAGGGATTTTGATGGGTAATGTTGTGGGGGTGATAACTGGGGCTGGGTTTTTTGTGCCTTGGGGTTGGATAATCTTTGCGGTGATGGTGTGTTTGGCAGTGGGCTTGGCATCGGGCTATCTGCCAGCAAGGCGCGCTTCGAGCCTTGATCCAGTTGAGGCTCTCAGATACGAATAGAGTTTGTTTAGCTAGAGTATTTTCTTTATCTTTGTCAAACAGGTAGTGCGGGTGTGCGCAGTAATGTAGTGAGTGGAACGAAATTTGAACAAATAATGTTATTATAAATTATGGTAGAACACGAAACTAAAGTTAGAGTGCGATATGGCGAGGTAGATAGAATGGGCTTTTTTTATCATTCACACTATGTTGAACTCTTTGATATTGGACGCACAGAGCTGATGCGCTCGATTGGTTTGTCGAACTATGAGATCGAAGCCTCGGGTATAGAACTTCCCGTGTGTAGAGTGGAGGTCGACTATCGTAAACCAGCCCTCTATGATGATCTGCTAACCATACGCACGCGCATCACTGAGATGCCACGAGCACAAATCAAATTTGAATCTGAAGTTCTGCGCAATGCCAGCGGCGATGAGCACAGCGAACCCCAATCAATAGCATCGGGCAAGGTGACCCTTGCTTTTATGCACAGCGACACCAAACGTGCCTGCCGCCCACCACAACGCATTATCGAGGTGCTAACACCTCTATTTTCAAAATAGACAATTTTACTTTAAAACTAACCCTATAAAATAATCACACATATTATGTTTAGTGCAGAAACCTATTCTTACAGACGCAAAACCCTTATGCGCACCATCAAAAGCGGTGTTATAGTATTCCTTGGTAACAAAGAAGCTCCATCCAATTACCCCTCGAATTGTTACCATTTCCGTCAAGATAGTACCTTCCTTTATTATTTCGGACTTCAGAACCCCTCTTTTGCGGGTATCATTGATATTGACAATGGCACGGAGTGTATCTATGGCGAAGATTTCACCATAGACGATATCGTGTGGATGGGCAAACAGCCTCATGTTACGGATCTTGCCGCATCGGTGGGTGTGAGCTGTAGCTTTCCCTTGAGCGAACTAAAGCGTGAGATTAGCTCAGCTATTCGCAAAGGTCGAAAAGTACACTTCCTACCCCCTTATCGTGAGGCGAACCGCTCGTGGCTTTCTGACCTGTTGGGAGTACACTCAGGTAAGGTGAAAGACTATGCTAGCACAGAGTTGATCGCTGCGGTGATTGCCCAACGTGAGATTAAATCGACAGAGGAGATAGCCGAAATCGAGAAGGCTTGTAATATTGGTTATAAGATGCACACCACGGCCATGAGCATGGCCCGTGAGGGTATTCTCGAAAGAGAGATTGCGGGTGTTATCGAAGGAATTGCTTTGAGCGAAGGGGCTGGAACTTCTTTCCATTCGATAGTAACTGTTAATGGCCAGACCCTCCATAACCACTTCCACGGCAATCGCCTAACCAACGATAGACTGCTATTGGTGGATGCTGGTGCAGAGACCACTATGAACTACTGTTCGGACTTTACTCGCACTATGCCCGTGAGTGGTAAATTCACTCAAAAACAAAAAGAAATCTACGACATAGTCCTAGCGGCTCACCGCAAGGCCTACGAAATTACTGTTCCCGGGGTTGAGTATCAGAAAGTGCATATCGAAGCGCTGAAAGTCTTGGCAAATGGGCTTAAAGATGTTGGATTGATTCAGGGCGACCCCGTTGAGGCTGCAATGGCAGGAGCTGTTGCTATGTTTATGCCTCATGGTCTTGGCCACCAGATGGGGCTCGATGTACACGACATGGAAAACTTGGGCGAGAAACTAGTGGGCTATGATGCCAAAACCCAGCGCAGTTCGCAGTTTGGGCTTGGTTCGCTTCGCATGGGTAAGACTCTGCGCGAGGGACACGTAATCACCGTTGAGCCTGGTATATACTTTATACCCGATTTGATTGCCAAATGGGAGAGCGAGCAGATTAATGCCTCGTTTATTAATTTTGACAAAGTGAAAGACTATCTTGACTTCGGTGGTATACGCCTTGAGAATGATATGCTTATCACCTCTGATGGAAACCGCGACTTGGGAGATAATCACCTACCAATTACAACAGAGGAGGTAGAGGCGCAGATGGCGAAATAATTTTAAAGCCAAGAGAATATGAACGATTGGAAATCACGTCTGGGTATGGTCTACTCGACCAACTCCGACTAAGAATATGAAACTCAGCAAGAGCCTAAGATCGAAACCTTAGCTCCAGCCAAGCAGCGCCTACGTGTTGCTCTCGACAAGCGCAACCGAGGAGGTAAGCAAGTGACTGTGGTAGCTGATTTCAAAGGCTCTGAGGAAGATTTGCAAGCTCTTGGGAAGACTCTCAAAACCAAGTGTGGGGTTGGGGGTGCTGCCAAAGATGGCGAGATTATTATCCAAGGCGACCACCGCGACAAGGTGGTTGCCCTATTGGAGGGCATGGGCTATAAGGCCCGAAAATTATAATTAATGCGTAGAACATTAAAACTACTAGCCTTTGTGCTATTTGCATTGAATGCAACCCACGCAACCGCCCAATTTGTAAACAACGGAAGAGGGTCGGCTTCGGTGCGCTGGGAGGAGCTTAAAGCTCCATCCTATAGCCTGCTTTATCCAATAGACTACCGCATGGGAGCTATGCGAATGGCTGGTTTTATGGACTCGGTGCAGCCTTTCATTACCCATAACCTACAGACCGATCTGATGCGTGCACCAATGGTGGTCTATGGTGGTGATCAACACTCCAATGGAATGGTCACATGGGCACCCAAGCGAGCAGAGCTTGCCATCACTGCGCCTATTAATTCAACCTCAACACCTTGGATGCAACAACTCGTGGTGCACGAATGGCGACACGTAGCACAGATTAGCGCTTTGCGCAATGGACTCACCAATGTTGCTCGAGTGCTCTTTGGGCAGGGAGGAATGGGAGTGGGCTTGATCGTAAACTCCACATGGATGTTGGAGGGCGATGCGGTTAATGCCGAAACACAGCTTACAGAATTTGGTCGTGGTCTGCAACCTGATTTTACTATTGGCTATCGAGGGATGGCATCTGGTGGAGATCTTTCGGAGCTGAGTACTGATTTTTTAGCATGCGGTTCTTTTAAGGAGTTTGTGCCCGACCTCTATAAGTATGGCTATCAAATTGTCACCGCTGCCGAAACCTATATTAGCCCAACGATAATGGGCGAGTTGTTTCACTACAACTCCAAGGTGCCAATTCTCATATCGCCAGATTATTTCTATCTGCGCAAACACTACAATACCTCATTTAGTAAGTTGCGCAAAAGACTATTCGCCGAACTTGACAGTCTATGGGCGCCATTGGAGATAGTAGATGAAAATTTTGAGATAATCACTTCCCCCACCCAGACCTATACCACCTACTCCTCGCCTTTGGCTTTCAATGGCGGACTTGTGGCGATGAAAAAAGATTTCAGAAATACAGACCATATAGTGTATCTCGATTCTTTGGGTAAGGAAAGCAAACTTAAATACACGGGCTATCTCAGTTCACGTGCTTCGGTGCAAGGTTCAAAACTTTATTTTACCGAATACAAACCCGATCTATTCTACCAGTTACAGAACTATTCGATTATTGTTGAGTATGATTTGTTGAGCAATAAAACTCGACGTTTCCGCACAAGTGAATCGAACTATTTGGTGACCCCCATAGGAGGGACTGAATTTGCGACCATCAAAAATAATCCGCAGGGCGAAGGCTACATACAGGTGTATGATAACAATTTCGAGCCTACCTATAAAGGTGAGTTTGAGCATCCAACAACCCTACATGGACTGGCGTGGGATAAGAAAACAGGGCTACTGTGTTTTATAGCTGTCGACCACCGAGGGATGTGGATAGGGGCGATGGGGTCTGAGAAAAATCATATAGAACTAAAAGCTCCAAGTGCAGTGACTCTAAGTGAACTGAGAGCTGAGGATGGATGTTTGGTGTTTGGTTCGATTGCCAGTGGAAAAGACGAGGTTCACATGTTGGATATCGAAAACAGATCAGAATACCAGCTCACCCAATCACGTCTTGGCAGTGTACAGCCCGCTCTGAGTGGCTCGACTCTCTATCATAGCAGCTATACGCCCGATGGGTGGATGCTCTCAAAAGCTAAGGTGGATACTATAGGGCAGGAGAAAATTGAATGGACTCGACTCCCTAAAAACATTGTGAACCCCAAGCGCCATAAATGGAATATCGCTAACACCGATACAATCTCTATCGCCAAAATCGACACCACAAATCATAAATCTAAACGCTATCGCCGTGCTCCTCATATGGTAAACTTCCACACGTGGGCACCCATTGCGGTAGATTTTGAAAAACTCTACAACGAACTTTCCCTGAACTATGGAGTTGGAGCAACGGGCTTTTTTCAAAGCACACTGGGTGACATGTATGGTTCGGTGACCGCTGGATCTAGAAATGGCGATTTTTGGGCAATGACTGATTTTACCTATGCTTCATTGCCGGTAGAAATGGACGTGAGAGTGGAATATGGAGGAGGCGATCAGGTTATTTCGGCTCTCTCTAGTGAGGCTTATAATCAGGTTCTCTCACAAGGTGGGCTAGATTCATATTTTACGGCAGGGATAGATTTGCGCCTGCCGATGAATTTCTCTTGGGGAGGCAACCTTAGGCTCCTGCAACCTGCATTCTCGCTGAATCACTATAATACTAAATTTTATAACCAGAGCGGCAACCTTATTAAGAATGGCTACCAGAGTTGGGATGCTTCGCTGTGGTGGAGCTCGCATCGTCGCACAGCCTATCAGGATATAGTACCCACTATGGGTTACTCTCTTAGCGCAGGAGTGCGTGGTGCTTTCGGGCGTGACTTCTCAAAGCAATATCACCTTTGGGGGCGTGCCTATTTGCCGGGCTTTGTCAAGCCACACGCTCTGACCCTGCGTGCAGGTATGCAGTGGCAAGAGGTTGGAACTTATAACTTCTCGGGCAAAATCATAGGCGCACGTGGAGTTGACGACCCTTATGTGGCAAAGAATTATTATGCAGCTTCGCTTGACTACACTTTCCCGTTCTGGTATCCCGATGGTGGGATAGGCTCAGTGCTGAATTTCAAGAGACTATTTTTTAATGTCTTTGGAGATTACAACTTCGGTGATTATATGCTAAACAATGGGTCTACAACCTATAGAGATAATTATTCTTATGGTGTGGAGCTGGGCATAGATTTTAATGTGTTCCGCTCGAGAGATCTTCAAACTCGCCTTATGTTTGCACTCCCAAATAGTGAGTCGCTTCACTTTGGAGTGTCTTTCGAATTTGATTTTTAGTGTGGGGGCACTCCCCTGTGGAGCAGGTGCGATCCACACGGGCAATCATTTAGCTCTAACTGTGTCTTTGTGGGAGCTAAACCCGACCGCTGGCGGCAGCTGGCACATTGGAGTTACAAAGCCCACTGTATAGGTTTTTCACCTCTGCTGATAAGGTATTCATTTGCTTGGGCGAAGTGGTTGCAGCCGATAAATCCACGATAAGCAGACAAAGGAGAGGGGTGAACGCTGGTGAGCACAAGATTTTTGGAGCGGTCTATCACTGCTCCTTTTTTTTGTGCATATGAACCCCATAGCATATAGACTACCCCTTCTCGTTGTTGAGACAATGCACCAATGGCGGCATCAGTGAACTGTTCCCATCCTTTTTTTTGGTGTGAACCAGCTTTGTGAGCCTCGACCGTTAGGGTGGAGTTCAAAAGCAACACTCCCTGTTCTGCCCAAGAGCTTAGATCTCCATTTTGAGGGGGCGTGATTCCTAGTGATAGTTCCAACTCTTTGAAAATATTAACAAGCGAGGGCGGAGATTTTACCCCTTGACTCACCGAGAAACATAACCCATTGGCCTGCCCCTCGCCGTGGTAGGGGTCCTGCCCTAGGATAACGACCTTGACTTTGTTGAGCGGAGTGCAATCAAACGCACGAAAAATGTTTTTTGCCTCGGGGTATATGGTTCGTGTGGCGTATTGCTCTTTAACAAAAGAGGCGAGTCTCTCGAAGTATTCTTTCGAGAACTCGCCCTTTAGTGCTTCGCCCCACGATGATTCAATCTTGATATTCATAGTGGATAAGTTTAGCTGTCAAAAATAGTTTATTTATCTCTGCTTTTGATGTCCTCGATCAAAACTCGTAGTTCCTCGCGCTGCTCAGGCTTCAGAGCGTCGAAGGTGTACATAGAGAACCCCTCTGCGCCATTTTCAAGAGCAATGTTAACTGCATCGGTGAGCGAAGGACTATCTTTTTTGTTGAAATCAGGTATGTGCATGCCCAAGAAAATACGACCCTTTGATTTCAGATCACGCTTACAATCTCTCACACATTGTGCGATCCACTCCAAACCTGCATCTTTGTAGAAGCCTTGGTATATCATTGCAAAAGCCATATCTAGCGGCCATTTGCCCCAGTCTTGGCGAACCAT
>CAYJLL010000064.1:0-9189 GCA_964370955.1 uncultured Rikenellaceae bacterium
CATTTATGCTAGTTACTGCTTTTAACAACTTTGCTAATGCTCAATTTGGCAGTCCAATACCTCTAAAAGGCAAACTCATTGATAGCAAGGAGGAGATTATCTGCGGCTTCCCCTCAGATATTATGGTGATTGATGATAAATTATTTCTTATGGATAATAAGAGTTCGCCTATTATTCAGCAATTCAATCTCAAAGATCTATCTCTGATTAATAGCTTTGGAAGAATAGGAAGAGGTCGCAAAGAGCTTATTACGCCAACTCAAATTGTGTTTACAAAGGGCAATACCATTGAAATACTTGATTCAAGTACGGGTAAACTCGTATATTTCAACACTTCAAGCGGTGAACACATCAAGGACAGTTCTTTGAATTATACCAATATTAAACCAATTTCAGCAATTCATCGAATCTCGAATGATAAGTACTGGGTATCAAACATGAATTCAAGGCATCAGCTGCAAATCTACAGCAAAACGGGCCAATTGCTAAAATCACTCTTTGCTGTGCCTGATAGCCGAGAGATGGCTTATATTAATCAAATGTGCTTTGATTATGCCCCCTCAAGTGGTATAATTGCTGGTGCTACTCGCATGGGCGACGTGCTTCAGGTGTACAACATTAAAACTGACAAAAGCTATATCTACCAGGGAGAAGATGGTATCCCTAGAAGTTCAGATGGTTTCGAGGGTTATTTAGATGTTAAAATTGCAAATAACACCATCTATGCGTTATACTCAGGAGTAACATACGATGAAATGGATGCCGCAAACGATGAATTGCCTGTTGGCGGAAAAATAATTTATGTTTTCAATTTTGAAGGAAAGCCGCTAAAAAAATACATCCTTGACCGCCCTATTTCTACCTTTGATATAGACCAAACAAATAGTAGATTAATTGGTTTTGATTTTAATGAAGAAAAGCCAATCTATTTTTTTGAACTGAATTAAAATCCACGACCTTTACACTGGTTATAAAGATTTTAAGTCAATTGATCACATTGGCTAAATAGAAAAAACATATATGATAAAAAAATTACTCTTTCTCGCAGCATTCACGCCCTGTATTGCCTTTGGACAGCAACTAGAGGCAGATGGTACAAACTTCAATCTCTCGATGGATCAGGCAATTGAATTTGCGCAGCGCAACTCTATCGCCTCGCAGCAATATCGCAATATGTTCACCTCTTCGTACTGGAATTTTCGAGCCTACAAAGCATCAAGATTGCCATCGTTGAACTTATCCTCGGGATTGGGTAATTTTAATCATTCACTATTGCAATTGCAAGACGCACAAACGGGGCAGATCAACTATATCTCGAACTACAGTCTTTCAAATAACCTGCAACTCTCTATCAATCAAGCGATCACCGCAACCGGAGGTACTATCTCGCTGTATTCGAGCCTCGAAAGACTAGATCAATTTGATAGCGACTACCCTACTTCTTGGTACTCGCAACCCGTGACCCTCACCTATTACCAACCTTTGTTCTCATTCAATCAATACAAATGGGACAAGCTCATCGAGCCCAAGGCCTACGAGATGGCCAAAAGAGAGTATATCGAGAATATGGAAAGAGTGACAGTCAATGCCACAACTATGTTTTGGGATTACGCCACCGAACAACAAAACTACAACATAGCCCAAGAGAATTTCAAGCAAAGCAAAAGGCTCTACGCCACTTCGCTCGAAAAATTCAAGTTAGGCACCATTACCAAAACATCGCTACTACAACTAGAGCTAGAGGTGCTCAACGATTCGATAGCAATGAACGATGCAAATATAATGCTCATCTCCTCGAGCAATGCCCTCTCTTCGTTTATTGGACTAAAAGACGGGACAAGCATAGACGCAAATTTTGAGTTCACCTTACCTGACATCAAACTTGAGTTCGACAAAGTATTGGGCTATGCGCTTTCTAATTCTTCCATCGTACTGCGCCAACAGATAAGCTCTTTGGAGGGCGAACAAAGTGTGGCACAAGCCAAGGGAGATAGAGGCATTCAGGTTCAATTTGACGCTCGTTTTGGTCTGTCGAATGACAACAACACACTCTCGGGTGCTTATCGCAATCTCAGAGACCAAGAGGTTGTGGGTCTAACTCTTAGCCTGCCACTGTATGACTGGGGTTTGGGCAAGGGGCGCGTACAGATGGCAAAGGCACAGGCAGAGACCGATCGCAATATAATGGAACAAGAGATGGTCGATCTCCAACAAGACATCTTTGTCAAGGTTATGCAGTTTAATCAACAAGTTGGGCAATGTCGCATAGCCGAAAAAGCATCACAGATTGCACAATCTGCTTATCAGAGCGCTACCGAGAGTTTCCTTAGCGGCACAATGACCGTCACCGAACTTAACGCTGCTCGCACAGACTATGACAATGCCCAAAGGAGCTACATCCAAAATGTGGGTAATTTCTGGAAATACTACTACCAAATCCGCCAACTAACTCTCTTTGATTATATCCTTGGGATAGACATCAACGCGGAATTTGACAATATCGTAAACAAGAACTAGATCGCATATACTATGAACTACAAAGCATACCTACTAATTATCGCCTCACTACTAATGGGCTGTGGCAGTGAAGAACAAACCCCTAGTCAAACGGAAGATATGACCCGTCAGGTGCACCAAGCAGAATTGACACGGGTAAAAACCATAGATCTACAGCTGGTGGATTTTGATAAGGAGTTGATATCCAACGGCAAGCTAGAGGCCTCACGCAAAGCAAAACTCACCTTTAGCGGCTCGGGCGTGATCGAGAAACTAAACGTTAGCGAGGGTTCACGTGTGGCAAAAGGTGCTATTATTGCTCAGCTCGAAAATTCTCAATCTCAGCTCGATCTGGAGCAAGCACAACTGTCTTTCGAGAAAGCTCAGATGGACTATGCCGATAAACTCTTGGATTTTGGTTATAGCATAGAGCGTGAGGGAGAAGTGCCGCAAGAAATGAAAACTGTAGCACAGATACGCTCGGGCTACAAAGACGCTCAAATCTCGCTAAAGAAAGCCGAACGCATCCACAAAGACAAGGTACTCACCGCCCCTTTTGGCGGTAAGATAGCCACAGTGAAAGCCAGCCTATATGAACAGCCCTCGGGCGAGGTGTGCACTTTAGTTGATGATGGAGTGATGAAAGTTAAGTTCACAGTCCTCGAGAGCGAGATCTCTTTCGTTAAAAAAGGACAAGAGGTAGAGATTATTCCATTTAATGACCCTGGGAGAAACTACACAGGGCGTATTACCAACATCAATCCTTTGGTGGACGAAAAAGGGCAAATTGCAATCACAGCCCAGATCTCCAATCAAGGCGGAAAACTCATAGACGGGCAGAATGTTAAGATCTTCATCAAAGAGACCCTCCCCTCTCAAATGGTAGTCCCTAAGAGTGCAGTTGTTGTGCGAGATAAGATGAACGTACTGTTTTTGTACCGCGATGGTCGCACTGTGTGGACCTATGTTGATGTGCTACACGCAAATAGCGACAGCTATGTGGTTGCACCCAACACCGATCGTAGTTCAGAGCTAAATGTGGGCGATCAGGTGATCATCTCTGGCAATTTGAATATCGGTGATAATGTTAAAGTTGAGATAGAGAACTAATGCTAAAGAAACTAATACATCGTCCCATAGCGGTATTCACTGTACTCATTGCCACCTTGGTATTGGGTATTGCGGTTATGAGTAGCCTGCCTGTGTCTTTGGTGCCCGAGGTAGATATTCCCCTGATAACAGTTAAGGTTGCCGATGCTAACGGCTCGGCTCGCGAGATACACCAAAGAGTGGTTGACCCTCTGCGCAGCACCCTCTCGCAGACCTCCAATCTGAATTCACTCGAGGCAGTGAGTCGTGATGGGAGTGGGGTCATAGAGATGGGTTTTGAGTATGGGGCAAATATGGATCTGCTGTTTGTGGAGGTAAACGAGAAGATAGACCGTGTGATGTCAAGCCTGCCACGTGATATAGAGCGACCCAAGGTGCTCCGTTCCAGCGCAACAGACCTGCCAGTGTACTACATCAACGTATCGCTGAGAAACAACACAAACAATAGCGACAGCCTGCTGCAACTAAGTCAGTTTGTCAAGGAGGTGATCGTTCGACGCATAGAACAAGTCGAAGAGGTGGCAATGGTAGATGTTAGCGGTACTCTCTCTCGTGAGATACTAGTGGTGCCCGATGCCAACAAACTGCGTATGGCAGGGGTTAGCGAAAACGACCTAATCAACGCTATAAACGGAGCAGATGTCACCCTTGGTAATGTGACTATACGTGATGGCGAGTACAGTTTTAATGTTCGTTTTGAAACACAACTTGCCCAAAAAAGCGACATCGAGAACCTATATCTCAAGGTCAATGATCGTATTTTCCAGTTCAAGGATCTAGCATCTCTCCATCTTCAGGCGAGCGAGCGTGCTGGAATGATAGTGAGTGATGGTGCGGAGGCTATATCTATGGCAGTAATCAAACGCTCTCAGGCGAGGATGGAATCCCTGCAAGAAAATATCGCTGAACTGATGGAGCACGTGCAAAAAGATTATCCGCAGCTAAAATTCACCATCACTCGTGACCAAACAGCTCTATTGGACTACTCCATTGGCAATCTAATCTCGAATATCATCCTAGGGGCAGCCCTTGCGTGTTTGGTTATATTCTTGTTTATGAAAAATTTGCGCCTACCTATGTTGGTGGTCTTTACTATCCCAACCTCTTTGATAGTATCTTTCTTGTTTTTCTATATCTTGGGTATCTCGATCAACATCATTTCGCTTTCGGGGCTAGTTCTGGGGGTGGGTATGATGGTAGACAACTCGATAGTTGTGGTGGACAACATCACTTTCCGCTGGAAGAAAAGCGGAAACCTTGCTCGTGGATGCGTAGAGGGTACACTTGAGGTTTTCATGCCTATGGTAAGCTCCGTGCTGACCACCTGCGCTGTGTTTGTGCCTCTGATTTTTCTAAGCGGCATCGCGGGTTCACTGTTCTACGATCAAGCAATGGCAGTGGTTATCACGCTCACCTCGGCACTGCTGGTTACGGTTTTAGTGCTACCAACCTTCTATTATATTTTGTATCGAAAGCAAAATGAATTCACCACCAATCGCTACCTGAGTAGGCTGATTAAAGGCAATATGACAAAGATCTATGAAAGGATCCTCAAGTGGAATATGCGCCGAAGATGGTTTATGTGGCTATGTTTTGTGGGGTCGATTGTGGGTGTGGTGCTTATCTATCAACACGTTGAGAAAGAAAAGCTCCCACCGATGTCCTATAATGATGCACTGGTGAGTATAGAGTGGAACGAGAGAATTTCACCACAAGTAAATGCTCAAAGATGCCAAGAATTATTCAACACCCACTCTGAGCAAATTCAGCAAATCACCATACTCTCGGGCGTGCAGCAATATGTGATGTCGCACACCCCCGAACAATCGCTATCAGAGAGTCTTGTGTACATAAAAACCCCAACAGTTACCGCGCTAGATAGCATAAAAAGTTCTATTATGGGCTTAATAGCAGAAAGCTTCCCTAACGCCAAAATGGTGTTTGCATCCTCTGGAAATATCTTCGAGATGATTTTCTCGGGTGACCAAAAAGCAACGCTCTCCGCCAAATTGCGCCCAACCAACGGCACGATGGGCGATCTTACGGCTCTGGGTGAGTTGCTATCAGAAATAGACAAAAACCTTGCCTTAGGCAGCATACCTCCAGTGGAATATCAAGAGCACATAGAGTTTGTGAGTATACCCCAAATGATGGCTCTCTACGAGGTGTCGTACTCAGAGTTACTCTCTGTTCTTCAAAGTGCCCTGCGCAGTAACAACATTGCAAGTATCACCTCGGGTGGTGAATCACTGCCTGTGATTCTTGGGGGCGAAAAGGAAAGCCTCTCTCGCATTCTTTCCTCAAACTATATCGAGAGAGAAGATTTCAGCATCCCTCTGGATAGACTGGTGATTCAAACCACAGCTAAGGACCTCAAAAATATTACTTCGTCAAGCGATGGTGAATACTACTCACTGGATTTGAACATAGATGTAACAGATGTCCCACGAAGCATAAACGTTATAAGCGAGACGGTGCGCGAGGATAGTAACTTTGAGGTAGATTTTGGAGGTTCGTACTATGAGGACAGAACTCTCGTGAGCGAGATGATAATGGTGTTAGTAATTTCAATTCTGCTACTATATTTTATTCTCTCGGCGCAGTTTGAATCGCTCACCCAACCCCTTATCATACTCTTTGAGCTTGTGATTGACATTGCGGGTGCGGTAATACTATTATGGGCTGTGGGCGCTAGTGTGAATCTGATGTCGCTCATTGGTATTGTGGTGATGTGTGGTATTGTAATCAACGACTCTATTCTCAAGGTTGACACCATCAACAAGCTGCGCGCCTCGGGCGCAGGGCTAACCCGTGCGGTTATGGAGGCAGGGGCTCGTCGCTTGCGACCCATCTTGATGACCTCTATCACTACCATCCTTTCGATGGTGCCTTTTTTGATGGCAGGCGACATGGGTTCCGACCTGCAATATCCTCTTGCCGTAGCGGTAATTAGTGGTATGGTTGTGGGTACTCTAGTGAGTGTGTTCTTTGTACCGTTGGTGTATTACAGTATTTATCGTAAAAGGAAGTAGGGGCTATGGATAAATTGCGTTTGTCATCATTCTCTGTGATCCTTGTTATGGTCGTGCTGAGTTGCATTGGAGGCTTTTTGATTCCATTGTTGGGCGTGCAGTATGCCCCCGAGAGTTCTCAAAGTGACATACACGTCAATTACAGCTACTACGGCGCTTCGGCTCGTGTGGCAGAGGCTGAGGTTACATCCAAGCTCGAAGGTGCACTTAGTACCATAGAGGGGGTGGATAACGTCTATGCTCGCTCGTGGCAGGGCGGTGGCGGCGTATCGCTGAAGTTCAAAGAGAGCAAACCCATAGACATGGCTCGCTTTGAGGTTGCAACTCAGATTCGAGGGCTCTACAATTCTCTGCCCGAGGGTGTTGGCTACCCCTCGATCAATCTTGCCTCTTCGGGTCAAAGCGAGAACCATATTCTCTCCTATCGCATCAATGGCGATATGCCATCCGAGGGGATAGCCCAATATGCCCAGCAAAGACTAATACCACAATTGGCGAAAGTCGAGGGTATAGAAAGCGTGAGTCTTTCGGGAGCCACACCCTATCACTATGTTATCACCTATGACCCAACAGTTCTAGGCAGCGCTGGGCTTACACCCTCTGCAATAGAGGATGCAATACGTAATACCTTTCGGTCGGACATTGTGGGCATAGCCCACCAAGGCGAGCATTCTAGCTCCATCAGCCTAAGATCTCCTCGCTCGGAGAGTCTGCTGGATATTCCCCTTGATAATGTGGAGGGGAGAGTGTACTATCTTCGTGATTTTGCATCGGTAGAATACCGCCAGATGCTACCTCAGCACTATTCTAGAGTTAATGGACTCAATACCATTGATCTGAGGATAGTGGCAGGAGCGGACGTAAACACTATCACAGTTGCAGGGGCTCTAAAAGAGAAAATGGAGCAGCTGCGAGGTAGTTGTCCCGAGAATATTTCATTCTCGATCTCCTATGATAGCTCCCAGAGTATAGAAAAGGAAATATCGACCATAGTGCTACGCTCTTCGCTCTCGCTAGTGATCCTATTGATTTTTGTACTTTTGGTGAGCCGTAACCTTCGCTATCTACTCATTATTTTCTCGACCATAGTTGCCAATCTGTTTGTGGCGGTTATTTTTTACTATCTCGGAAGTGTAACCATAGAACTATATTCAATGGCAGGAATCACAATCTCGCTAGGGATTATCATAGACACCGCCATTGTGATGGTCGATCACTACACCTACTACCGCAACAAACGAGTGCTGGGGTCTATATTTGGTGCGCTCATTACCACCATTGCCTCGCTCTCGATAATATTCTTTCTGCCTGAGAAAGCAGGAGAGCAGCTAATTGATTTCACGTGGGTGATTATAATTAACCTTTGTGTTTCGCTACTCATAGCAGCACTCTTTGTGCCAGCATTGCTCGAAAAGCTTCCCTTGCGCTCTCGTGGTGGAGTACGCCACTCTCCAAAGCGTAAAAGAAAGATCGTGCGCTTCACTCGCCTCTACGCTCGCTACATCAGCTGGGCACGCCGCCGCAGGTGGGTATTTGCACTGCTACTAATACTTGGTTTTGGGCTTCCCATCCATCTATTGCCCGAAAAACTTGAACCGCCAAAAACCATAGAAAATGGTATACAGGTTACAGGTGAGCCAACAAAATGGCAAGAGTTTTACAACTCGACCATAGGGTCTGATTGGTATAGCAAACACCGCGAAAAGTTTGAACTATGCCTAGGAGGTGCTTTCCGACTATTTACTCAAAATCTCAACACCGACAACTACTACCGCCGCCCCACCCCTCGCGAGGAGCTTTCCATTAATGCTTCGATGCCCGAGGGCACTAGCGTCCATCAACTAAACGAAGTGATGCAGGCGATGGAGAATTTTTTAAGTCAGTATACAGAGATTGATAGCTACCGCACTTATGTGGGGGGGAACAGCGGTTCGATTAATGTGAATTTTACACCCCAGGCAGAGAAAACTTCCTTTGCTCATCAACTTAAAAGTGAGATCATCACCAAGGCTGCATCCTATGGTGGCGCGGTGTGGAGTGTGTATGGAGTGAACGATAACAATTTCAACAATAACATATTCTCAGGTTATAAAACCAACGCCATAGAGCTTACGGGCTATAACTATGATGCACTATATAAATATGCTAAACAGCTCGCTGATAGTCTCTCTTCAAACAAACGCGTCAAAGACATAGAGATAGCCAGCAGCAGGCATGCACAGTCGCGCAGTGAATATTTCTTGGAGTACGACAAAGAGAAAATCGCCCAAAATGGGCTTGACGTAAGTCGCTATTTTGCGTTCCTTAATCTGCAGCTCTATGACCGCTCACTGGGAAATTATATTATCAATGGCGAGAACACCCAAGTTCAACTCACCTCCAGCGAAAAAGATAATTTTGATTTGTGGCACATTCAAAACGATATGATTTCCATCGACAGCGTAATCACTCGCCTCAAAGACGTGGGAACCATAGACAAACGAGCAACGGGTAACGAGATCATACGCTCCAACCAGCAGTATTATCTAGTTGTTGGATACAATTTTGTGGG
>CAYJLL010000065.1:0-9105 GCA_964370955.1 uncultured Rikenellaceae bacterium
CTCGATGAACTATCGGTTATTGTGGGGGAGAGTGCCAATGACAATCAAAAATTCACAGTTCAAAGCTCCACCAACACAAGCCTTATCGATGGCAAACTATACTCTTGGGAGGGTGAGAAAACCTTGGTTGCTGTTTATCCCTACATCCCTGAGGGTTACGCTATTGATCTGAATGCTCAGAGCTTAAAGGTTGAACAAAGCGCCTTAGTTCACAATCTCTCACTAGAGAATAATCTCACAAATACACTAATGATAGGCAGCGCAGCCGGAGTTGATTTTAACGCACACGGTGAGCTTAACCTCCCTCAGATTAGCCTCTCGCAGGTTACATCTCTATTTCAGATAGACTTCGTGGACATCCCTCATGGCCAATCTATAGTGGAGATCTATTTCAAAGCCCCTCAGGAGTTGTTTGTCAAGAGTGCAGATATTTCCTTTGTAGATGCTCAGATAATAGATGGTACGCAGGTTTTCAGCGATTCTATTTCGATGAGGGTCGTTCAACAATCATCTGAAAGGGCTCAAATAACTATGCCGCTGCTACCATGCGATCTTACAGGAGTAACATTTCAGATGGTTGTGGTGTGTGAGAATAATCAAGGTAAGATATTATATATCGAGAACTTTGAAAACGGCTTAAAGTTTGAGCACAACAGCATAGCAACACAAGAGAACGGTAATTTCAGCCTACTCAAAGACAGCGATCAGATTATTGGTGGAGATGGATTGACCCTCTCTAAGGTTGCTGGTGGCTATGTACCCCAGGGCGACCACTGGGTCTTCGTGGACTACAATGCCACAAGTGAGAGCTTTCTAGGTCTTCGCACGCTTCTGACCTCGCTTGATGATACAGACCGTGAGATAAGCATCACTTTTGAGAATCTTCACACTATCCCCTCTAACGCACTCTCACGCGACTCTCGCGCTGGACGCTCGGCCCTTGTTTCTATCAGCGCTCCATGGGTTAGCAAACTTGAGCGAGAGGCTTTTTTGAATTGCCGCTCATTGCAGAGCGTAAATCTTCCAAAAGTGTATGAAATTGAGGCGAAGGCACTTGGGTATTGCACTAGCCTTCAGACTCTCAGTCTTAGCGAGGTAGAAATCATTGGCGAACGTGCCCTTTATTATTGTGATGCTCTAGAGGAACTATCTATGCCCAAACTGCGGAACGCCAACAGCAGAGCTTTCGAGTATTGCGGTTCTCTCAAGAGCATGTCTTTGCCCTCGCTAGAGGAGCTAGGAGATTGGGCTTTGAATTATTGCGATAGTTTGAAAAACGTTGATTTTCCAGCTCTAAGGAGCGTTGGCGAACGTGCTTTTTCTGATTGCCACTCTCTTAGTGAAGTGTTATTTGAAAACTTAACAGCGACCTCACAACAAGCATTCTATGACTGCGAATCCCTAGGAAAAGTATCGCTACCTTCGCTAATAACACCAAGTAAAGGTTTGTTCGAGAACTGCACAAGTCTACATACTCTGGAGCTAGCTACAATGAACGATAAGACAAAACTTTATTCGTTGGCAGAGGGTATTTTTGATCTACCTTTCGGGAAAACTCAGCAAGCCAACATCACTCTAACTTTGGGTGAGGCTAACAGAGATCTACTCGAGGGCAACACCCTCACCATCGGTTCACATTCTTACATCTTTAAGGAAATCATCATCTCCCAACGCAGCAATGCACAGATAAATCCTTAGTAAGGTATAAGCAAGAGCGCAAGCACGACGCCTTGATAGCGCCACAATACTTCCAATGAAAAAAGGTCTCTAGTTTCAAACCGCAATGCAGTTTAAAACTAGAGACCTTAAAAATTATTGCTTATGCCACTGGGTTTATGCCACTGGCACCTTGTAGCTCCAACAGGACTCGAACCTGTATCTAAAGTTTAGGAAACTTTTGTTCTATCCCTTGAACTATGGAGCCAAAGTATTTTGGTCGTCACTCCCCCTCATCTCCATCAACACAGACACAAACTCCACTTGTTAGCTCTCTTAACCCAGACTAGAGTCCCTCGTAGAGAGGTTCATTGGTGTAGTTCGCTACACGAGGTGCGCCATCGTAGGCCCACTTCAAATAGATACTTCCCCAAGTGTAACCACCACCGAAAGATGCAAGGATAATATTATCGCCACGTTTTAGCTCTCCTTCGTAGTCCATCAAACACAGAGGAAGAGTTGCAGCTGTAGTATTACCATATTTTGAGATATTTACCATACATTTTTCAGCAGGCATTTCCATGCGACGAGCCACAGCATCAATGATACGCATGTTCGCCTGATGAGGCACAAGATAGCGAATATCATCAGCGGTAAGGTTGTTACGCGTCATAACATCTACTGCCGCATCCGACATGTTTGCCACCGCAGCTTTAAACACTGGTTGACCTTCTTGGTGGATATAGTGCCACTTGCGATTGAGAGTCTCATGGGTACATGGATAAGCAGATCCGCCACCACGAAGGTGAAGGTGAGCCGCTCCGCCACCGTCTGAGTGAAGTTCGGTGTCGATAACTCCCATTCCATCCTCGCTAGCCTCCACTAGAACTGCCGCAGCTGCATCACCAAAGATAGGGCAGGTTGCACGGTCTTCGTAGTTTACGATCGAAGACATTTTGTCGGCTCCCACAACGATGATTCTCTTATGAGCTCCCGACTCTATTAGTCGAGCTGCTGTTGCTAGCGCAAAAAGGAAACCACTACATGCCGCAGAAATATCATAAGCATACAGTTTCTTTAGTCCCGCTTTGTGAGCAATCAGATTAGCCGTACTTGGAAAAAGCATATCTGGGGTCACAGTTGCACATATCAACAATTCGATAGAGTCTGGATCAACGCCTGTCTTATTGAGAAGGTCCTTCACTGCGAGGTGTCCCATAAATGAAGATCCTTTACCCTCACCCTTTAGGATGTGGCGCTCTTTGATTCCAATGCGGGTCATAATCCACTCATCAGAGGTATCAACCATCTGTGAGAGTTCTTCATTTGTTAGTATATAATCAGGCAGGTAGCCACCTACACCTGAAATTATTGCTGAAGTTTTTTTCATCTAAATATCTTATATGAGGATTCGTGATTGAGTCCTCGCACATTTTCAAAAATTAACTATGCTGAGACTTACCTTAACACAGCAAATCTCTCTCCGTAATCTACGTACTGCGTGAATAAATTTTTATTCCAGAGTTTTTCACTCACATCTAAAGCCCACCCATTAACCTGTGGGTGTGAGGCATATATCTCAGCCTCAGCTAAAACTTCTAGTTCTGCGGTGTAAGCGAGCTAGCGATATGCTGCGAAAGGTTTGCTTGGATGTTATTTTGGGTCTGAAGGATCATATTAACGATCGCATTCACCGAAGAATGGCCGTGGCCTATCATCACTGTGCCTTTGACACCCAATACTGGAGTGCCACCAACAAACTCATAGTTGAGTTTATCGAGCCAAGGATGGGTGAATCCGTCTTTTTTAAGAATCCTATAAACCCCCTCCATTTGCTTGAGAACAGTGTTACCAGTGAAACCATCACACACCACTACATCTGCCACCGTACAATCGAACAGGTGGTTTGCCTCTACGTTGCCAGCAAAATTAATATGCTTGTTTTCTTTCAGCAGAGCGTGGGTAGCTTTGGTTAGAATATTACCTTTCTCGGGTTCAGAGCCAATGTTTAGTAGAGCAACTCTTGGATTGTCGATCTTCAAGATGTGTTGAGCATAGAGACTACCGATGGTTGCATACTGGTCGAGCACCTCTGGTTTGCAATCAGCATTAAGACCTGCATCTAGCAAAACGATAGGTTTCTCGCCAACAGTGGCAATCGGGGTCATGATCGTTGGACGCATAATGCCCTCGATCGCACCGATAACCATCATCGATCCTATCATCATAGCACCAGTTGAACCAGCGCTAGCAAAACCATCAATCTTGCCTGCTTTTAGATAGCCGAAACCAACCGTAATAGAGGAGTTTTGTTTGCCAGCAAAGGCCTTCGCTGGGTGGTCGCCCATTTCGATAACCTCGGTGGTGGGGACTATCTCCAAACGCTCAGAGGTAAAACCTGCGAGTTGCTGCTGGATTTGATCTTCGTTGCCAAAGAGCACTATTTTTGTGTTAGAATCTAACTTCTCTAGTGCTTCAATCGCACCTTGAACTACCACTTGTGGTGCATAATCACCACCCATTGCATCCAATCCAATCTTAATCATAGATTTTTGCTTTTTTTTAACTCTCTTCAACTATTATCACATTGCTTATACCTGCACAAAAGCAGGCTCAATTCCAGTGCCTCGCTCTCACCTTCTTGTGGTAGAGATTGAAGTGGCAGCAGAATTGGGCTTGCCTATTTTTGCTGTACATACATAAGCTATAGAATAAGAGCTAGAGCTTGTTTTGTAATTTTTTACTCGGCAGAAGCAGTCGTTTGTTTGCCACGGTAGAATCCACACTCAGGACATACACGGTGGTATAGAGTTGGTGCAGAGCAGTTTGAGCAAGTTGCGATTGTTGGAACTACTGCTTTGTAGTGTGTGCGACGTTTGTCACGACGAGTCGAACTGATTCGGTGTTTAGGATGTGCCATTTTAGTATATTAAAATTTATTTGTTTTTATTTTCTAGCCCCACCACTCTTGGAGGCAGAACTTTTATTTCTTTCAGCTTCTTTACATTCACCCCTCTTTAGAGATCTTGATCTTCGTCGCTTGGCTCAACAGTGCCAGCGATAAATTTCAACACCTCAGGGTTGCACTGCGAGGAATCCTCGTGCGAACGGCTCACTGGAAGTGCCAGCATCACGCTCTCGTAGATGAAGTGTGAAAGATCAACTTTCTCATCCATCGGCTTGATGTAGATCTCCTCCTCTTGCGTGTGGTCATTCTCAGGCGCTTCAAACTCGCTAACCTTAATCATCACCTGGCATGGAATCTCCAATTCCAAAGCAACAGGATCAAGACAGCGATCGCAAGCCACGCTCACAGTTCCGCTCAGATTAATATTCACTCGTGAGAAACTATGATGTTTCTCAACGCTAATTTCACCCACCAAGTCAGCACCCTCAATTTCAGAGTCCTCTCCAGTGGTAAACAAAGCGCCATCAACCTTAAAACTTTGGGTGCTAAGACCCTCGCTAAGGCTTTGGTAATCAATTATGTAATCTTTAAAAAACTGCATAGTAGTGCAAAAAAGTATCGGCAAAGATAAATACAATTTTTCGGTTTTCCAATTTCTTGTGTTTTTCTCTTTACCACGTTGTTAATTTACCTCGGGTTTCGATGTCAATTCGAGGAACTACCTCAGAGGGTGAAGCTCCCATCATGGGTACATCTATGAGCGCTACACTAGCCATTATTTGCACACCTCAGGGGGGGAGGTTTCAGATGGATTGAGCAGTCTCAATTTATTTGTCACTAGGGTGATTCTAATTGTTCGACTGATATATCTGAGGGTATTTCTTCTCACGCGCGCGAACTATTGCATTGAACTGCTCGATGCGCTGGGGTGAGAGTTTTGCTTTTTCTCGCCACTGCTTTGGACCATAGACTCCCGCTTTTTGATAGTCAAATGGTGTGAAGCCTATCTTCTCTATCGCCTTAGTATTGCGCACTGTGAAATCAAAATTATAGGGGTCAGCAAATAGAGGGTCCATAACCACCGAAGAACTATCCTTAAACTCTCTCCACTGAGCGAAGTCCATCCCTTGAATTTTCACACTATCCGCTCCTCGCATATCCCAATAGAGGTTATTATCCATCAGCACATTCGCACCCTTCCAGTCGCCACCGCTAAGGTCACCACCATCGAGGGTTACGATATTACGGGTGAAATCAAACGAGCGATGAGTTTCAACTCGAGTGAATTTCAACTGACACAACACACTAAATGCAAATATATTGTTGCGTATGGTGTTCTCACGACCGTAGTGTTGGTGGAAACCGCCACTCTTACACCCCCACACAAGGTTGTTCTCCATCACTATCCCTGTGCTCCCCTCGTCGGTGTAGAGCCCCCAGCCACCATAACTATAGGTGTAGACATCGTGTATGACATTGTGGTGAATATGCGTCCCGAGCGATTCGCCCAGAGTATAAACAGCCCCCATATCTGAGAGTTCACCCCAGCCGATGTGGTGGATGCGATTATAGGCTATCTCATTGCGCAAGGATGGGTTTTCAAAGTTGCCCGATTTCTCGTGAATCACACCACTCTCATCCATCTCTTTCACCGTAAAGCCACTTTTTTTATAGCCCCACATCCAGCCCACAGATACACCCGAGTAGAGTATGTCCGAAATTTCATTGTGAAGCACCTTATTATCCGAGGCATGAAATATCCCGACACCTATTCCACATGGCAGCACATGGCCAGCAGATTGGATAATATTATTCTCGATGATGATATTGTTTGTCACCCATGGTTGGCCTTTTTGAAGGTAGGGATTCCCCACTTTCACGCCTCCTGCTCCGAGGTCCCATAGATGAGTTTGTTTGATATGACTATTGCGACACATATCCCTAAACCACAGTGCATAGCCACCCGTGTGGTGTATTTGACAATTCTCAAAAACGACATTTTCAGCTCGACTCACCTCGATAGCCGCTTCAATAGATGCGGCCGCTTGTTCGGGGGCGTTTCCAGTGAGGGGCATAGTGTAAAGACTATGGGCAAAGGTGATATTCTCAAAAGTGATATTTCCTGCAAGTTGATCAGACGCACCCTCGATAGACACTAGGCGCTTTAGAACTGGAAGATAACCCGTAACGTTCGAGGGATTCTCACCTTCGCGGGGATAATAATACAGCAATCCTTTTTTAATATCCAAGAAATATTCGCCCTCTTCGCTCAGGGCCCCTTTGTAGTTCTCGAGGGTGAAGCGAGTCTGTTTGTCGAGAGCATTCCACGGCTTCATCCCCGAACCCGAAATAAAAATCGCAGAAGAATCTCGTTGGAGGTAGTCTATATATTTTCGGGTGTTGTCCCATTTGTGATAAAACATAGCCACAACTTGGCTCAGCTCCTCTGAGGATAGCCCCTCAAGAGAGGAAAGGTTCTCAGGCGAGGTGTAGAGTTTTTGAGTAGCATACTTTGGCACTCTCCCCGTTCCTCTATCGTGGATAATCTGTTTTGCGCTATCAAGGTAGTACCATCCGCTGTCGGGAGTTCTTGCTCTTATGGCTCGAGTGTCGTTCACATAGAATTGCTGGGAGTTCTGCGCCAGAAGTTTTTCACGCCCCTTAAGTTCAGCGACCAACAAAACTCCATCTTCGCTCCACTTCCAATCGCTAATTTTAATTGCACCGCTCACTCGTGTGTCGCCATTTTTCGCCCCCTCAATAGATATTTTTGCCTTGTGGCGATTGTCAAAATTCAGAGCGCTTTCAAGAAAATAATCCCCTGAGGCTACTTCCACCACAACCGTTTGATTGGCTTGAAAGTCAGCACACGCCTCAACGGCTGTCTCCAAAGTGCGATAGGGCGATTGTTTTGTACCCTCGCCTTGACTAGGGTTCGAGGAATCGACATAAACACGAGTCTGCGCCCCAGAGTTAGAGCTAACACTCAGAGCTAGCATTAATAGTAGTAGTATTTTCATAGTCTGTATATATTTTTCGCAAAATGATTCTTCAATGCAAATTCAAAGTTAATAATTTTAATTTACAGAAAGATCAAAACTAAATAAAAAAGCGGTGAATAAAGCTTTCACTCTATTCACCGCCTTTAGTGTTATAGTTTTAAGTCTGTTCTATTTGAAGATCAACTCATAGATGCTAATATTGCCGCTAAGCTCAACTGTCACAGCGCCCTCTGGCAATGCGATAGTTGCAAAAGATGCATCCAAAGGAAGGTTTGCAAGTTCAGCTCCCTGAGCGTCACGAACAATCACACTAGAGGCTGAATCGCTCGTAGCATTGCTCAAAACTGCAAGCTCTGATGCACCCGCACTCACAGCAAATACTGCTTTGCCATTGCTAGCGAAGAAGCTCACAATATCGCCATCCATCGCTTTAGCTAGCTCAGCGTCAGAAGAAGATGCAAGTTCGAAGCTCAACTTAGATAGCTTCATATTCACAGCAGCCGTTCCCATGTTTGCTACACGAACAAACTTAGCTGTTGGAGCTTCTTTTGTCCAAGTTTTTCCATCCAAAGAATACTCAACAAGAAGATCTTGAGTTCCAAGGTCGCTCTGAGTGTTTTTGATTGCAGATGCCATTGGTAGCTCCACACCAAAATACTCAGATGGTTTCACACTCACTACCTCCAACACGGGGGCAACGCTAACAGTCGAACCCGTAAGTTCCACTGGGCGGCCTTTAAGTTGGGTGATATTAGTAATAACCTTAGGAGCCGTTAGCACAGGGTTCACCTCGAAACGGCGCATAGCTGCCCAATTCTTGCGCTTAGAATCATCCAAACGTACCAGACGTACGTATTGCGCCTCGACTGGTTCGCCAGTCCATTCAATCACATACTGCTTGTCGAGCTTGTCGGCAAGAGTTGTCCAAGTCTTCTGGTCAAGCGACACTTCCAAGCGTGCTCTATCAAAATAGTCAACATCGTCCACATTGTTGCGTCCTTGCTCAATATAGATAGTAGAGACTTCTGTTGGCGCACCAAGATCAACACCTATCCAAGAACCTTCGCCCTGAGCATAAGCCGAGGTATAGTGAGTATCGGAATTACCATCCAACATCAGCGCACTAACCTCCGAATCTACGTTAGCAAACGAGGCGATAGCCTTAACTCTAAATGCTGGTTTTCCAGAAAGAGAGCCATAGAATGCAGTTGCCATATCTTTGCGTGCATCGTTGATAAAGGGAGTAAGTTTCAAAGTTCCCGAACGGTGATCTTTGTAGGCTTTTAGCTGCTCGGGGGTCATAATGGTAGTGCGGAATAGATCCCAGAACTTGGCATTATCTCCATCCTCGAATAGTTTAATCATATCCATGGTCGCAAGACCGCGCTCACCCAATTTTCCAAACTCAACCAACCATGGGGTAAGTTCGTTTACTAGCAATTGATTTTTAGCTTTAGTAAAAATCTCTGTTGGCGCATTCTTCACGTTCTCAAACTCAGCGTAGAGTGAGTCGAATTGACCTTGAGTGTAGTTATCGAA
>CAYJLL010000066.1:0-8822 GCA_964370955.1 uncultured Rikenellaceae bacterium
TGATGGGCGAGAATGGAGGTGCAGCATTTCTACTGCTGTATTTGGTGTTGATTATTTTAGTTGGTATGCCGCTGATTCTCTCAGAGTTTTCTATCGGCAAGGCAACCATGAAAGGCCCCGTTGGAGCGTTCAAAAAACTAGCTCCTAAGTCTCGATGGTCGCTTTTAGGCTATAGCTCGGTGGTTACAGCCCTTGTTATTCTGGGTTTTTATGCGGTGATAGCGGGTTGGACGATTTATTTTTTGATTGATGCAATCAATGGTGGTTTTCAATATGTCACGGGCTCAGATGTTAAAACAAATTTCGATGGATTCGTAAATAGCGGCAGTCAACCCATAATGTATGCCATGATTTTTATCGCCATAGTGGTTTTCATTGTGCTGCGAGGGGTCGAAAAAGGTATAGAGAAATACAACAAGATCTTAATGCCGCTGCTATTTGTGATTCTACTGGTGATGTGCGTGTATTCGTTCACAATGGACGGTTTTGTGCAGGGTATGAAATTTATTTTCAAGCCTGATTTTTCCGAAATCACAGGCACAACCTTCCTCGACGCTCTAGGGCAGGTGTTTTTCTCGCTCTCTCTGGGAATGGGAACTATGATTACTTATAGCTCATACTCATCGAGCGACGAGAATATGTTTACCAGTAAACTCAAAGTCGCCATTATCGACACCTCGATTGCGATTTTGGCTGGTATTGCGATTTTCCCCGCCGTATTCACCTATGGCATCAGTCCTAGCGAGGGTCCCTCGTTGGTGTTTTTGACCCTACCCACGGTGTTTGCTCAAATGGAATATGGAGCAATATTTGGATCGCTGTTCTTTGTGCTGCTACTTATCGCTGCGATCACTTCGGCAATTTCGCTTTTTGAGGTGATAGTGGTATTTTTTGTGGAGCAGTTCAAAAAGACACGCAAAAGCGCACTAATGATAACCGTCCCTATGGTGGCTGTGCTAGCACTTTTAAGCGCATTATCGCAGGTCGAAGGCTCGTCACTGAAGGTGCTAGGCTATAACTTCTTTGATTTTCTGGATGTCCTATCAAGTAACTATCTGATGACGCTCACTGGACTGGCAATTGCGATTTTCACGGGTTGGTATTTCGACAAAAAGAAACTTCACAGCGTTTTCACCTCAAAGGGAAAATATGCAAATGCGATTTTTGCGCCTTTCTTTTTCTCTATTCGCTACATCGCCCCCATTGCAGTTGCGCTGGTTATCTTGAGCCGCATGGGCATTATCTAATTTACACACATGATCGCAGATTTTAATAAAAAATTCACGGATTCTCTTCTCTCACTTTTGGGCGTGGAGAATCTGTGTGAGAGTAAATATGTGGTGGGCGTAAGCGGTGGCGTCGATAGTATGGTGTGCCTGAGAGCGATGGTAGAGTGCGTGGGGGCCGAGAGAATCATCGTGGCTCACTGCAACTTTGGACTGCGAGAGCAGGCCACTATTGAAACAGAAATGGTTGAGAAAACCTGCCAAGAGTGGGGCGTTCGTTGCGAAGTAGCGCGTTTTGATACCGCCTCAGAATGCGAAAGACGAGGCGAGGGAGTTCAGGTGGTAGCTCGTGATTTGAGATATGGATTTTTCGAAGAGCTCTGCCTGAAGCATGGCGCAGAGTACATTGTCATTGGACACAACAGAGAGGATTGTAGCGAAACTTTTTTTATTAACTTGATGCGTGGCTCGGGGCTCAAAGGGCTCAAGGGGATGCCTCACAGACGAGAGAGAGTTTTGCGTCCTATGGTTTTTGCCTCACGAGGAGAAATAGTTGAGTATGCCCAAGGATGCTCGGTGCCCCACATGGAAGACGGCTCAAATGCCGAACTTTACTACCTTCGCAATAAACTCCGCCATAACATTCTCCCTGATCTTCGAGAACTGGACACTGATTTTGATAAAACCCTCGCAGGAGTTTGCGCCAAACTCAGCGAGAGTTATGATTTTCAACAAACTATCGTAGCGGCTGCCCGAGAGAGGGTATTCAAGGACGAAAGTTTGGTTATCGAACGCTTCCTCAAAGAGGACGGTTCGAGCGCTTATCTTTTATATCTATTATTACAAGACAAAGGGTTCTCCCACTCTATGAGCCAAGAGATATATCGAGACATTCTATTGGGCAGCTCCGCCCAAGGCAACACCTATCAAGGGCTTAAGGCGAAAGCACTCATTGACAGGGGACATGTCTTATTTGAAGATATAGATCAACAACAAAACGAAGAATTTTTTATAGACAAAGGGCAAGTAGAAATTCTTGAAAGATCACTGGTTGAAGACTTGCGATCGGGCGTTGATTTCGCCTATTTTGATTTCGCCAAACTGTCCTTCCCTCTCTCTGTGAGACCATGGAAACAAGGTGACAGGCTTGCACCCTATGGCATGGGGGGTAAAGAAAAGCTAGTGAGCGATATTCTAATCGACTCAAAACTCTCGAAGTTTGAAAAACAAAGACAGTTGGTTGTTCTCTCGGGCAATACTATTATTTGGTTAGTTGGCCTTAGAACCTCTCACCATGCGGCAGTTGATCACTCTAGTGTTTCGCTCGCTAAGGTTAGCCTCAAACACTAATACTCTCACGCGCGTGCCAGCACAAGAGATGCTACACGGCCCTCTTACACCACTAGGTTTACTTCCATCTCGAGGGTAACACCAAAGAGTTGCTCCACCTTTGAGATCACGCCTTGGGCAAAAGCAACAATCTCACCAGCGGTGGCCTCGCCATAGTTCACCAAGACTAGGGCTTGCTTTTGATGTACTCCTACGTCTTTGTCACGGGTACCTTTTAGGCCAGCTTTTTCTATCATCCACCCTGCAGGGATTTTATATTGCTCGCCCTCCAATTCATAGTAACGCAAATCTTGAAAACGCTCACTCAGGCGCTCGAAATCTGCGCGTCCAACCACTGGATTTTTGAAAAAACTACCCGCATTGCCCAACTCGCTTGGCTCGGGTAGTTTGCCTCGACGAATCTCTATAATAGCCTCGCGAACACTCCCAAGCGACAAACCTTTTTGCTCCACCAACTCTCTCACATCTCCATAGTCAATCTTGAACTCAGAAGGGGCCTCCTCCAAGGCAAAAGCAACTCGAACAATCACCGCTCGCCCTTTCAATGAGCGTTTGAATATCGATTCTCGATAAGAGAATTCACACTTCGAGCCCGACAAACGTTTAAGTTCCATGGTGGTCGTATCTAGATATTCGACCCACTCTATGCAATCGCCTGCCTCAACTCCATAGGCACCTATGTTTTGAATTGGAGCAGCTCCCACAGTCCCAGGAATATATGATAGGTTTTCTATTCCGCCAAGCCCCTGCGCCACACTCCATTCCACTAGTTCATCCCAATCACACCCACCCTCTGCTATAACCAGAGTGCCTTTTCTTTGTATGCCTTTCATTGCACTTCGAAGAACTGCTCCCGAAAAATCACCCCCAAAGAGCACATTAGCCCCCGAGCCTAATATCATCCATTTCAGATCGTTAGACTCGCACCATTTGATACTCTCGGTGAGTTGCTCTATGCTTACGAACTCGCCAAAGAAGCGAGCTTTTATGTCAATCCCAAAAGTGTTGTATTTTTTGAGAGAAAAATTTTCCTTAAAAATTTCCATGTTCTTCTTTTTTATCGACACAAATTTAGTAACTTTAAACTCTCAAAACAAATCGCAAGTGGGGAGGGACTAATATTATAACTTATAGACAACAACTATGTTCAACCAAACAGATCTTAAAGAACTACAAGAGAAAGGCCTCAACCTCGAGGCTGTAAAAGGACAAATTGAAAACTTCGAGAATGGTTTTCCATTTCTAAACATTGACCGTGCTGCCGCTGTGGGCGATGGTATAGTTTCTCTCGAGGGGCAGCAGGTGCAAAGGTTGGCACAAGAATATGAACTCACCACACAAGCAAAATCCCTAACAATCGAGAAATTCGTGCCCGCCTCGGGCGCTGCTACTCGTATGTTTAAAGATATTTTTGAGGGCGCTCAAGGCAAAGAGAACCCTGTCTCACAAAACACGCTAGAGAATATCGAAAAGTTCGCCTTCTACGGCGAGTTGGTCGCAGGGGGTGTAGACATGAACCAACCCACAGCGGTATTGAATGCTATTGTCGGAGAACCTCTAAACTATGGCGTAAAGCCTAAAGCGCTTATTAAATTCCATAGCTACGACCAACAGGCTCGCACGGCACTTGTAGAGCAAATGGTCGAGGGTGCTCTCTACGGAAAGAGCCAAAGCGCGCAGGGAGCAGTGGTTAATATTCATTTTACTGTCTCGCCCGAACATCTTGAGCTATTCAAGACTATGGTCGAGGAATCGAAGGCTGAGCTTCAGGAGAAATTCGCTACGGTTTATAATGTTAGCTATTCGACACAAAAATCCTCTACCGACACTATCGCCGTGGACATGGATAATAAACCTTTCCGCGACAACTCGGGTAAAATTCTATTCCGCCCTTCTGGTCATGGCGCATTGCTTGAGAATCTCTCTGCCATCAATGCCGATTTGATTTTTATAAAAACCGTAGATAATGTGCAGCCTGACCATCGCAAGAATGACACAGTTGACTATAAAAAAGCCCTTGGCGGAATGGCTCTATCTCTTCAGGAGAAAATTTTCTCTTATATCAACTCTATAGATTCGGGCGATGCGGACCCCGAGGAGGTTATCAACTTCATAGAATCTAATTTGGGCTATCGCTTTGGCGAGACGACCAATTTTGACCATCTGCGTGAGGTGCTCTCTCGTCCGCTTAGGGTGTGTGGCATGGTGCGCAATGTGGGCGAACCTGGTGGTGGCCCCTTCTGGGTTAAATCAGCAGATGGGTCTATGAGCCTTCAAATTGCCGAGAGTTCACAGATTTCACCCCAGCAAAAATCACTTATGCAGGATTCAACCCACTTCAACCCTGTGGATTTGGTGTGTCTCACACGTGATATCTCAGGGGAGTGTTACCCTTTGGCAAATTTCACCGACCCCTCAACTGGATTTATCTCCGAGAAAAGTTTTCAAGGCAAGCAACTAAAAGCACAAGAGCTTCCAGGACTATGGAATGGAGCTATGGCAAACTGGAACACCGCCTTTGTGGAAGTACCTCTAACGACCTTCTCGCCAGTGAAAATTATCACCGACTTGCTTCGTGACGAACACCAATAGCCTCTCAGGTAGCGCCCTTTTGTTAATTCGCCCATAAAGTATTACTTTTGCAAGACACAGATTTATTTTCAATCAATGACTGAACAAAAACCTCGAGGGGGCAATCTCCTCATCGCCTATATGCCTGCGATTTTGGTGCTAGCTGTGCTGGTTGTAATCAGTATATCTATTGGTTTTCGCACCCAACAGCTCCACTCACACATAGGAATGCTCGGCGAGCAGATAAAAGAACTTCGCACCATCTCTGTGGCTACCACCACCGTGAGGATGAAACTAACGCGTCGCGACATTATCGAAGAACAACTCGCACGCTATGGTATAGATCTGCATACGATGGACACTCAACCGATTATCCTCGAGGGAGATCTTGATGGTATTTTGCAGCAGAGCGTGGAATAAAACTTGTAAAAATCACAAATAATTGCTAATATTGTACTCAATTTGCTGATACAATTGCTACGCACTAAATAACACGTGTGTACAACTATAAACATAACTACTATGGATAACCAACTGTTAATCAAACTCATAAAAGAACAACCAAGGCTTACTATCCCTGACTTTGGCAGCATCCTCACCAAAAGTTCGGATGGTGAGACAAACTTTGTGTTCAGCCCCTTCCTCAAACGTGACGATTCGGTACTATCTTCGGCAATCGCATCAGAGTATGGCGTTAGCCAAGAAGATGCTCTAGAGATGATTTCGCAATGGGTACAAACCGCCCAGAACGTGATAGGACAGGACGGGTGCTATCTAATCGAGGGTATTGGCGCGCTCAAGAATGACGCAAATGGAAATATATCACTTGAGAAGGAGGGTGTGACCAAAGAACCAGAAATTGTGAGTGAGGCTGCTGCTGAAACACCCGTACAGACTGCGCCTGCGCCACAAGAAACGCCACAAGAAGCCCCACAAACAGCCGTAGAAACAGCCGTAGAAGCAGCCGCTCCAGAGGCTATAATCGAGCCCTCGCAAGAGGATATCGCAACCGAAGATACTCCTGCGAAGCCAAGCGTCGGATCAATAAGCAGCATTGCACAATCAATATCACAGGCTCTTTCATCCGAACCTCAAGCTAGCCAAGCTCCCCAGCAAGTAGAACCACAAATTCCCAATGCTCCAATTCAAGAGCGTGCTGCTATCAACCCTCAAAACTCCATTCAGCGCCCAGTGAACAGACCTCAGGGTCAGAATATCAACCAGCGCTATGGTTCTCAGATGAATTCTCGTGCTATGGGTGGTGCGATGGGAGGTATTCCCGCTGGCGGCGCTATCCCTCGCCCTGCAACACGCCCTGCAGCGCGCCCTGGCGCTCCTATGCCTCAGGGTCAAAACACAATGGCAAACCCTCAACCTGTGGGTGGACGCCCAATGGCTCGTGGAGTTAATCCCCCTCAGCCTAACATGCAACAAAACCCACAAGGCGCACCTCAGATGAGCGGCATGCCAAATAACGCAGGCGCACCTGCACCACAAGCAGCACCGCAAAACCCACAAAATCAACAGCAGGCTCCACAGCAAGCAGCTGTAAGAAGACCAGCTCCACCAAAAGGCAAGCGCCCCGTCAGACGTGCTCCTGCAAAAAAGAAAAAGACAGAGATGCTCTTAATCATATCTATCATAGTGGCAGTCTTGATTACCATCCTTATGATCTACAGCTTGGTTGCCGTTAGCCCCACCTCTGAGATTTATCTTCAGTAAACCATTAAGCTCTCATCCTCCAAGGCAAACAGCTTGTGGATGAGAGTTCAATAATATCTATGGAGAAATGGCCGAGTGGTCGAAGGCGCACGCCTGGAAAGTGTGTATACCTCACAAGGGTATCGGGGGTTCGAATCCCTTTTTCTCCGCAAATGGTTTCATCGCCAACTAAATAATCGCCCCATAAACTTCGAGTTTTTAGGGCGATTTTATTATTTGTAATGCACTGCGGTGTGCTGCTGTTTTTTGGTTTGTTGGCTAATTCTCCCTACCTTTGTGAGTGAGGTTATCGCTGGTGCTTTGCCTCCAATTACACAGTGTTAATCACGCGGAAGAACTATGAAAAATATCACAATCAACAATCAGCCCCACAACATAAACGCAGAAAACCTCTCGGATCTAATCACAGAGCTAAATCTCGAAAGCACAGGAATGGCCCTTGCTCTCAATGGAGCGGTTATAAAACGCACTCAGTGGGAACAAACTCCTCTCAAGGAGGGCGACAGCGTGGTTGTGGTAACGGCAGTCTATGGTGGTTAATAATCAATAATTTAAAAAATCTAAATTCACAGGAGGGCTAAGGCTACTCCATGTTATAAACACTATGAAAAAACTAATAATAGGGGGCCGTGAGTTTGGCTCGCGACTATTTTTGGGCACTGGAAAATTCAGCTCTAACGCCCTAATGAAAGGCGCCATCGAAGCCTCTGGAACCCAAATGGTGACCCTTGCACTCCGCAGAGTTGACACCGCAGATGCAGGCGATGATATGCTAGCTAATATCAAGAATGAGAATATCCAACTTCTACCCAATACCTCGGGGGCTCGCAATGCTAAGGAAGCGATTTTTGCTGCCGAACTATCTCGTGAGGCTTTTGGGACCAATTTCCTTAAACTCGAAATTCACCCCGACCCTCGCCATCTATTGCCCGATGCACTAGAGACGCTGCGTGCGACCGAAAAACTTGCCTCTATGGGTTTTGTGGTGCTGCCCTATTGTTCGGCCGACCCTTTGTTGTGTCGCCAACTCGAGGAGGCTGGCTCGGCAGCTGTTATGCCTCTGGGCGCACCTATTGGCACTAATAGAGGTCTGGTCACTAGAGATTTCCTTGAGATCATAATCGAGCAGGCGAATGTTCCAGTTGTGGTCGATGCTGGCATTGGCGCACCATCTCACGCTGCTCTTGCTATGGAAATGGGCGCAGACGCTGTGTTGGTCAATACTGCGATTGCTATTGCCAGCGACCCAGTTGTGATGGCTCGTGCATTTGCAGGGGCTGTTGAGGTAGGACGTATGGCCTTTGAAAGTGGAGTTGCAGGTGAACAATCGCTAGCACAAGCGAGCTCACCGATGACGGATTTTGTTATTTAATTATTGGGGGAATTAGCAGAGATAAAATGTTTAGCGAAGAAATAAAACAATTTTCATGGGAGCAAACCGCTGAGTTTATCCAAAGTCGAACAAAAGAAGACGTAGAGCGTGCGCTGCGCAAGAAAGGTAAGCGCACAATCGAAGATTTTATGACCCTCATATCGCCTGCGGCTGAGAGCTACCTCTCGGTGATGGCACAAATGAGTCAGCGCTACACTCTAGCTCGTTTTGGCAAAGCAATCTCGCTCTACATTCCGATGTATTTGAGCAATTCATGCAGCAATGGATGTGTGTATTGCGGTTTCAATTCCTCTAATCCATTCAAGCGCACAACCCTCACCCCTGAGGAAATGGAGAACGAGTTTCTAGCCATCAAAAAGCTTGGAGACTTCGACAACCTGCTGATGGTGACGGGCGAAAACCCTCGAGTGGCAGGAGTCGACTATCTCGCTGGTGCACTAGATCTTGCAAGCAAATATTTCAGCAACCTACAAATCGAGGTTATGCCCCTTGAGGCCGATGAATATCGCCACCTAGCGAGCCATGGGCTTAATGGCGTAATTTGTTTTGCCGAGACCTAC
>CAYJLL010000067.1:0-8287 GCA_964370955.1 uncultured Rikenellaceae bacterium
GCCACTCTGATGCAAAACCCCTTAGAGAGTCGATTACTTCCTCCAATAGAGGTGCATAAACCTCGCACAGTGCATCTTGCAAAGAAAGTGGTGTTGCGGTGTTGTTTACGTCCTGAGAGGTCAGTGAGAAGTGGATAAACTCCTTCACATCAGAAAGTCCTAGTTTGTCGAACTCCTCTTTGATGAAATACTCAACCGCTTTTACGTCGTGGTTGGTTGTGCGCTCGATTTCTTTTACTCGCTCGCCATTCTCGGGCGAAAAGTTAGTATAGATCTTGCGCAGATCCTCATATCTCTCCTTTGGGAATCCTGCCAACTGAGGCAGAGGCTCCTCACACAGAGCGATAAAGTATTCTATCTCGATCTGCACTCTGTATTTGATGAGCGCAAACTCCGAAAAATAAGCTGAAAGGGTTTTAGTTTGACCATGGTAGCGACCGTCCACTGGTGAGATCGCCATAAGGGGTGTTAGGGAATTGTTCATTGTATTGTTATCGCTTTATGAATTTATTATCTAGTTTTGATTTCACGTGAGAGAGGGTAATGCGCTGAGTCTTAACATTTTTGCTTGGCAACTCATACATAGGATCTATCATCACCATCTCGCAAATTGATCGCAGACCTCTAGCCCCCAGTTTATATTCTATTGCCATATCCACGATATAGTCCAGCGCCGCAGAGTCTATCACCAACTTCACGCCGTCCATCTCAAAGAGTCTTTGATACTGCTTGATGATAGCGTTTTTGGGTTGGGTGAGGATGGATTTTAGCGCCTCACGATCTAGGGGTTTTAGGTGAACGAAAATAGGCAGACGACCTATCAATTCGGGGATCAAACCATAGCCCTGAACATCTTTTGGAGTCACATACTGCATCAAATCCTCGGTGTCTATCTCCTTGCGTTTGTCGCTAGCGCCATAGCCTATGGCACGTGAGTTAAGGCGTGAGGCTATCTTTTTGTCTATGCCTGCAAAAGCGCCACCACAGATAAACAGAATATTGCGAGTGTCTACCTGAATAAAGGGCTGCTCGGGGTGTTTGCGCCCTCCTTTGGGTGGAACGTTCACCACTGTGCCCTCCAATATTTTCAGAAGTGCTTGCTGTACGCCCTCGCCCGAGACATCACGGGTGATGGACTGACTCTCGCTCTTGCGAGCAATTTTGTCTATCTCGTCAATGAAAATAATACCTCTCTGGGTTGCCTTCACATCATAGTCAGCCGCTTGCAAAAGGCGAGTGAGGATATTCTCGACATCCTCGCCCACATAACCCGCCTGGGTTAGAGCCGTAGCGTCGGCAATGGCAAAAGGTACTCCCAACAATCGAGCAACTGTGCGAGCAATCAAAGTCTTACCCGTTCCCGTTGGGCCGAGCATCAACATATTACTCTTATCAAGCTCGATTTGATCGTCTTTCTGCTTTTCGGCAGGGTCGCTCTCGTGCATCAGTCGCTTGTAGTGGTTGTAGACCGCCACAGCGATATGCCTCTTGGCTTGGTCTTGACCTATGACATATTGATCGAGGAACTCACGAATGACCTCGGGTTTTTGGTTCTGGAAGTGCTTGGCGAGGGTTGCTCGCACATCTTCGGTTTTCGCTGGCGACTCAGCAGTTCCTCCGCCCAACTGCTCATCGACCATATCGGCCGCCGAGCGAGCACACTCATCACATATATTTCCGTTTGTACCGCGAATCAACATCGTGGCCTGATCGGCGCTCTGTCCGCAGAACGAACAGTGCATAGTTTTATCTCTTTTATCTGACATTTTTATCTTTTCCTAAATTATTGATAAGCCCTATTTGCGCTTTTCGATTATCTTATCGATCACACCATACTCCAACGCCTCAGAAGAGCTCATCCAGAAGTCACGATCGCCATCTTTTTCGATTTTTTTGACACTCTGTCCCGTGTGAGATGATAGAATCTCATAGAGTTCCGCACGTATCATTTCTATCTGCTTGGCTTGGATAAGAATATCCGAAGCTTGACCCTGCGCACCTCCCAAAGGTTGGTGTATCATCACTTTTGAGTGCTTCAAAGCCGCACGTTTGCCCTTATCGCCAGCGGCAAGAAGAACCGCCCCCATAGAGGCTGCCATACCCGTACAGATAGTGCTGATGCTAGGCTCAACAAGCTGCATGGTATCGTAGATCCCTAGGCCTGCGCTCACAGAGCCACCTGGAGAATTAACATAGATAGTAATATCACCCGAAGGGTCTTGGCTTTCCAAAAACAGTAGTTGCGCTTGGATTATATTTGCCACATCGTCATTGATCGGACATCCCAAAAACAGAATTCTATCCATCATCAAACGTGAGAACACGTCCATTGCTGCCACATTCAACTGGCGCTCCTCGATAATGGTGGGCGAGAGATAGGCCGATTGTAGGTCTTGGCTCTTATGGTAGTAGTCTAGCTTGCTAGATGAAATGCCGTTTGAGAGGGCATATTTTTTAAATTGATCGCTCATTTTCTTGGCTTGTATATTATAATTGCACAAAGATAAGGATTTTTCATCGTTATCCCTCAATAGCCCCCACGGATAAACACAGAAAGATTCTAAAATCTAACTCCACGCCCTAGAGGTTAGAGGTGAGGTGCAAAAAAATCAGGCTAAAACCCCTTGTGTGGAGCTTTAGCCTGATTTATGATTGATTCTTATCTGTGGGAATCTGAATGATCTTTTCTCTAGAACAGACCTAAACCCCTAAGTCGTTGAGCACTAGAGCTTACGAGCGATTTGGATTTGCTGGTAGCCCTCGATAAAGTCACCCACTTTGATGTCGTTGAAGTTCTCGATGTTCAGACCGCAATCCATTCCATTGTTAACCTCCTTAACGTCGTCTTTGAAACGCTTGAGCGAGCCCAGCGAGCCTGTGTAGACAACAATACCGTCACGAATGATTCGAATCTGAGTGTTGCGGTGGATTTTACCCTCACGCACAATACATCCAGCAACTGTTCCGACTTTCGATATTTTGAAGGTCTCCAAAACCTCAACCGAACAAACGATCTCCTCTTTGGTCTCGGGAGCAAGCATGCCCTCGATAGCGTCCTTAATCTCGCCAATTGCATCGTAGATGATAGAGTAAAGGCGGATATCAATCTCCTCCTTCTCTGCCAAACGACGAGCGGCGTTAGATGGGCGCACCTGGAAACCAACGATAATGGCGTTCGAGGCAGCTGCCAACAGAACATCACTCTCAGAGATTTGACCCACAGCCTTGTGGATCACATTCACCTGAACCTCCTCGTTAGATAGCTTGATTAGAGAGTCGGTCAAAGCCTCGATAGAACCATCCACGTCACCTTTGACAATGATATTAAGCTCCTTGAACGAACCGATAGCGATACGGCGACCGATCTCGTCCAGAGTGATATGCTTTTGAGTGCGAAGACCCTGCATACGCTGCAACTGCTCACGCTTGGTGGCAATCTCACGAGCCGACTTATCATCGTCCATCACATTGAAGGTGTCACCCGCTTGAGGCGCACCATTTAGACCCAACACCAACACTGGAGTTGCTGGTCCTGCCTCCTCTACTTTGTTGCCACGCTCGTTGAACATCGCCTTCACACGTCCAGTGTAGATACCCGAAAGTAGCACATCGCCCACTTTCAAAGTTCCGTTCTGAACCAGAATCGTGGTCACATAACCACGCCCCTTGTCTAGCGACGATTCAATCACCGAACCCGAAGCCTTACGCTTTGGATTGGCCTTGAGCTCCAATACCTCGGCCTCAAGAACAACTTTTTCGAGTAGTTGCTCAATGTTTAGACCAGTCTTGGCTGCAATATCTTGTGATTGGTACTTACCGCCCCACTCCTCCACTAGGTAGTTCATCGCACCTAGCTGCTCTTTGATCTTCTCAGGGTTAGCACCGTCTTTATCTATTTTGTTGATTGCAAAGATAATAGGCACACCAGCCGCCTCAGCGTGGTTGATAGCCTCTTTGGTTTGTGGCATTATCGAGTCGTCGGCAGCGATAATAATAATCGCCACGTCGGTTACCTTAGCACCCCTTGCACGCATCGCCGTAAAGGCTTCGTGACCTGGAGTATCAAGGAAAGTCACCTTGCGACCATCTTCCAACTCCACGCTGTACGCTCCGATGTGCTGGGTGATACCCCCCGCCTCGCCAGCAATAACGTTCGCCTTACGGATGTAGTCCAAAAGCGAGGTCTTACCGTGGTCAACGTGACCCATCACCGTAACGATAGGCGGACGAGAGATCAAATCATCTGGATTGTCCACCTCATTCTCGATAGCCTCTTGGATTTCAACCGAAACAAATTCTACTTTATAGTCAAACTCCTCAGCAACAATCACCAATGCCTCAGCATCCAAACGCTGGTTGATAGATACCATCAAACCAAGGTTCATACACGCAGTAATTACGTTGGTCACTGGCACATTCATCATGGTCGCCAACTCACTAACGGTAACAAACTCCGTTACTTTCAGAGTCTTATTCTCCATAGCCTGCTGCTCCATGCTCTCGGCCATACGCTCGTTGCGCTCGTCACGTTTGTCACGACGGTGCTTCGATGCTTTGGTTTTCGATCCCTTAGACGTTAGACGCGAAAGGGTCTCTTTCATTTGTCTTTGTACATCCTCCTCGCTCACAGCCTCACGTGGAGCTGGGCGATTACGATTTGCGTTTTGGTTTGGACGCTTGCCAGCGCCTGGTCCACCGCCTTGGCGTTGACCACCACCGCCACCGAAGTTTCCACCGCCACCGCCTTGTGGGCGAGCAGCTGGAGTCGCCGCAGTACCACCAGTGGTAGTCTGAGGTGCTGTAACATCGACTTTATTTTTCTTGATACGATTGCGTTTCTTGCGAGAACGATCCTCACGGCTCGCTGCCACTGGAAGCTCGATTTTACCCAAGATTTTAGGTCCAGTGAGTGCTTTGGTTTGTGCACGGAAAGGAACATCGTCCTTCTTAGCCTCAACCTTAGCCTCCTCTTGCGAGGGAGCAGACGCAGATGTAGTTTCCGCAGGGGTCGCAGTCGCAGGCTCAGAGGCTTTCTCTGAAGCAACAGCTGCCGCGGCTTTCTCAGGAGCTATCTCCTCAGTTTTTTCAGCGACAACAGGTTCTGGTGCGACCTCAGGAGTCGCTGGTGCGACTACCTCAACAGGGCTAACCTCAGGCTTGCTTTCCACCACAGGGGCTGCTTCTACCTTTTCTTCTACTTTAGAGGCTTCCACCTTAGGAGCTTCCACCTTAGGAGCAGTCTCCACCTTTGGGGCTTCTACCTTAGGAGTTTCCACTTTAGGGGTTTCTACCTCTTGCGGAGCTTCAACTTTCGCTGGCACCTCTGGGGTTTCCTCTTTTGGCGCAGGTTCGCTTTTCTCGACTTTAGCCTTTGGAGTTTTTGAACCACCAAGGTCTATTGTACCCAAGATTTTTGGGCGTGCGAGCTGGATGGTTTCTTCCTCCATAACGCTCTTTTGCTCATCTTGTGGCTTTGCAGGGGTTTCCGCAGCTGGCTCTGAAGGCTCTTCTACGGTTTTGGCTGGGGCTGGTTTTTGAGCACTGCTCAAAGTGCGACCATTGCCAAATTCTTTTGCCACTAGGTCAAAAGCAGCCTCACCCAAAATCACACTGGGCGAAGGGTCAATGGCAATTCCGTTTTTTGCCAAAAATTCTGCGATTGTTCCTATTCCCACATTATATTCTTTTGCAATGCGGTTGAGTCTTATTTTTTTATTTTCTGCCATTCTTAACTAGTAATGGATTAATTGTATTTTATTGTGCTTGGGGTAATGATCTCTCTGGGGGCAGGGGCTGATTTAACCAGCTTGGTATCTTAAAAGATGACCGTTACTCAAACTCCTTGGCAAGAATTTCGAACACCTCGTCGATGGTCTCTGTCTCAAGATCAGTACGACGTGCCAACTCTTCCTTATCCACCTCCAACACTGCTTTTGCGGTGTCTAGGCCGATTTTGACAAACTCCTGGATGATCCAGTTTTCGATCTCATCGCTAAATTCGCTCAGAGCAACATCGTCCACCTCCTCAACACTTCCTTCGCGATACACGTCAATATCATAGCCTGTTAGTTGGCTCGCAAGACGAATATTTAGACCGTTCTTACCGATGGCAAGAGAAATCTCAGATGGCTTCAAGTAAACCTCAGCGGTTTTATTCTCCTCGTTGATAGTGATAGAGGTCACCTTCGCGGGGCTCAACGCTCTTTGGATCATCAGTTGAGCATTCGAGGTGTAATTTACAACATCGATATTCTCGCCCTTAAGCTCCTTAACGATAGTATAGATTCTCGAACCCTTAACACCCACACAAGCACCCACTGGATCGATACGCTCATCATAGCTCTCAACTGCCACCTTGGCTCTCTCACCTGGGATACGAACAATTTTCTTAATGGTGATTAGTCCGTCGAACACCTCAGGTACTTCCATCTCGAAGAGACGCTCCAAAAACTCAGGAGCCGTACGCGAAAGAATGATTTTTGGGTTTCCATTAACCATCTCCACACGAGAGACTATTGCTTTCACTGGCTCACCCTTGCGGAAGAAGTCCGAAGGAATCTGTTCGGTCTTAGGAAGCAAAAGCTCTTGCTCTTGGTCGTCGATGATAAGTGCTTCTTTTTTCCACACCTGATACAAATCGCCAACCACTAACTCACCGATGCGCTCAGAGTACTGCGCAAAGATATTCGCTTTCTCTAGCTCTAGGATCTTACCACGAAGGTTCTGACCAATGGCAAGCACCGCACGACGTGGGAAAGCCTCCATTTTCACTTCCTCGGCAACTTCCTCACCCTCCTCGTAAGTGTCGTCAATTTTCTTAGCGTCTGATAGTGAAATCTCGCAGTTTGGATCCTCGACCTCTCCGTCGGGCACCACAGTGCGGTTGCGCCAAATCTCTAGGTCGCCACGCTCCACGTTCACAATCACATCGAAATTCTCGTCCGTTCCATAGGTTTTCTCTAGAACATTACGAAAAACCTCCTCAAGAACCCCCATCAGGGTAGTTCTATCGATATTTTTGAGTTCTTTGAACTCTTCAAAAGTGCTAGTTAAGTTCATTTTGATTTATGTTATTTTTATTTTATTTCCAGTAGTTCACACACACTCTTCACGCTCGACATATCAAGGACCTCTTCTTTCTGCACCTCCACTTTGCGCTTTTTGCCCTCCACAGCCTCTTTAGCCATATAGCTCACAGTGATGACCCCCTCTAGAGACTCATTCACCTGCGCCTGCTTTAGCTCACCAGAGAGCTTCAGCCCGTCTTTTTTGACCACCTCAACCATGCGCCCTGTGAGTTTAGCAAACTGACGATGATCGCTCAAAGGCGAACCTATCCCAGCTGACGCAAGCATAAGCGAGAAGTCCAAACCTTTTTCGTCCAAAACCCCCTCGATCTGCTTTGAGAGTTTTGCGCAATCATTGAGCGCAACTCTTTCCATCGAATCTACCACAACCTCAATATCACCCCCACCTGAGATAAGAATTTCAGTAACAAACAGACCCTTTTCTTGGGCTAATTCGTCTGCTATTTTAAAAAGTTCATCCTTACTAATCATCTATTTTGCAATAATTTAGGTCGTTTTTATCTAGTGTAATTCTACAAAAAAAGGGGCAATCCCCCCTCATCCTCTTGCATGCAAAGGTAAACAAAAAAGTTCTAATAAAAAAATCTCGCAAAAAAAGAGTCGCAAATAAGAGATAAGACAAATAAATTTCGTACCTTTGACAAAATTAGACCCTACACTAAAGCACCCTAACTCTAAATCTCAAATGGACCACCAAAACAACAAAATAATCCGCAAACCCAAATGGCTTAAGCTTCGCCTTGACACCTCGGGCGAATTTGCAGGAGTTGCAAAGTTGGTTCAGGAGAATAACCTCCACACGATTTGCTCTAGCGGCAAATGCCCCAATATGGCGGAATGTTGGCGCAAGAGGAGAGCGACTTTTATGATAGGGGGCGACATCTGCACTAGGGCTTGCAAGTTTTGTGCAACCGCCAGCGGGCGACCACTTCCCTTGGATCAGAACGAACCAGTGAAGGTGGCTCGCGCAATCAAAATCATGGGACTAAAACACGCTGTTGTGACCTCGGTGAATCGCGACGAGCTGCCCGATGGAGGCGCAGCACACTGGGTTCGCACCGTAGAGGAGATACGCAAAGCTGCTCCCGAATGTAGTATAGAGCTACTGATCCCCGACTTTGACGGCCGTGATGAACTACTAAAAATGGTGGTCGATAGCGGCGCCGACATAGTGGGACACAACATCGAGACTGTCGAGG
>CAYJLL010000067.1:8318-8672 GCA_964370955.1 uncultured Rikenellaceae bacterium
TGGCGCGCTCGAGAGCAACCTACCGTGGCTCATTAGAGGTCTTGCGAAAGCTCACAGCAATGGGAGCGCAAAGCAAAAGCGGCTTGATGGTGGGACTAGGCGAGACCGATGAGCAGGTAAGGGCAACCCTGGTTGACCTATTCGAGGCAGGAGTGAAAAGAGCGACCATAGGCCAATACCTCCAACCAACAGCAAAACATTTGCCGGTGGAGCGCTATGTAACCCCCGAACAATTTGACATTTACGCCCAGTGGGCGCAAGAGATAGGATTTACTCACATTGCGAGCGCACCCTTGGTTCGCTCCTCATACATGGCTGAGTTATAATGATAAAAGACTGTGGGACAATAGAATA
>CAYJLL010000068.1:0-3251 GCA_964370955.1 uncultured Rikenellaceae bacterium
GGGGATCTTTTCTCTATGTCGATGTTATAGCATCGATATTGTTGGGCCGTAGGCTTAGTCACCAAAGCTGATACCTGTGCCACGAGCTGTATCCATAATATCAGAGTCAAGCCCTACAACATTAGTTCTACCCACAGCCTGATCAAGAGGTACAGAAATAATGTCTGGATGACGATAGGCAACCATACGTCCAAATTTGCCCTCTAAGACCAATTCGAAAGCTTTCACACCAAACTGCGTTGCAAGAACTCGGTCGTAGGCAGTCGGAACACCTCCTCTTTGGATGTGACCTAGGACAGTCTCACGAATATCTGGTTCGAAACCACGCTCTTTTAGTTGGTGGCTCAATTCGTAAGCCACACCCCCGAGGCGGATGTTTTCATAGCCCACCTCTTGTGATTTGCTACCAACAACTTGGCCGTCTTTTGGCATCGCTCCCTCGGCAATAACGATGATTGCATAGCCTCGGTTTTTCTTGTCGTATTCTTGCTCAAGGCGCTCCTTGACTTTGTCTATATCGTAGGGAATCTCAGGGATCAAACAAACGTCTGCGCCACCAGCAATCGCAGTGTGAAGCGCAATCCATCCTGCGTCACGACCCATTACCTCTAGAATGAAAGTACGGTTGTGTGAGGCAGCAGTGGTTTTTAGTTTATCGACCGCTTCTGTTGCGATTTGAACTGCTGTTTGGAAACCGAAGGTAAAGTCGGTTGCCGAAAGGTCATTGTCTATGGTCTTTGGTACCCCAACAATGTCCAGTCCTCCCTGCATCAACTGCTGAGAGATGCGTTGTGAGCCGTCACCACCAATGGCAATCACAGCATCCACACCCATGTAGCTGAGTTTGCGTATCATCTCCTGCGAGCGATCTGCATACTCCCATTCTCCTGTTTGTTTGTTGAATACAGGCCATGCAAATGGGCCCCCCTTGTTTGTGGTTTCGATAATGGTTCCACCTCTATATTGTATTCCCTCGACAGTGTCCAGATCTAGCACTTTAATTTCGCTAGGCTCCCACAAAACTCCGTTGTAGCCTTGGATACTTCCAAGTACCTCCCATTCACCATTCTCTTGTGCTGCACGTTTGACAACACCACGAATCACAGCATTTAGACCGGGGCAATCCCCTCCGGAGGTTAATAATAATACTCGTTTCATTGTTAAATTTATATACGGTTCAACCAGAAATTTTACTATTGGCACAATTTATCCCAATATATTTTCAACCGCGAAGGTAGGTATTTTTTTGACAATATAATACTATCTCTCACATTTATTTAACATTTTTTTAAAGTCAGCATGTGCAACTCATCCGAAAAACACTACCTTTGTAGTGTGTGATGATCACAATCTAACCAAAGTCAGAAGGATGAAAATATCATTTGAGGCCAAGAGGCTTTTTAATAACTTCACAGGGCTAGGAAACTACGCTCGAACCCTTGTGGGTAATCTCCAAAGGGAATATCCTCAGCACAAATATGTGCTCTACACTCCCCGCAAAAGAGACAGTGCGGACACCTCAGCCTTTAATAACCCCGCTCACTTTGAGGTGGTAGCTCCCCAGAGCAAACGCTTTGCTTCGCTGTGGCGTTCATGGGGGGTGCTTCGCAATATTAAGGCTGACAAACCTGATATTTATCATGGACTTTCGCATGATTTGCCCTTCTCTGTGAATCGTAAAAATAAAGATCAAACAAAATATGTGGTCACCATTCATGATTTGTGCTATTTGACTTTTCCTAAAATGTATGCTAAGGTAGAAAGGGCGATCTATAGAAAAAAATACAGTCACGCGCTAAAGACTGCCGATGCGATAGTTGCCATATCTGAGAGCACCAAAAATGACATCCTCAAATATTACCCGTGGGTGGATGAGAGCAAAATCGTTACCATCTATCAAAGCTTAAACCCTATCTACTATCAGATGATGGAGGTGGAGCATGCGCGCGAGGTTGTAGCGAAATATGGCATCACTGGCGATTATATGCTCTATGTGGGTAGTATCAACGAGCGCAAGAATCTCTTAGGGGTCATTAAGGCCTACGCTTTGATCGAGCCCTCTTCTCGAGTTCCATTGGTGATCGTTGGCTCGGGGGGCACATATAAAAAAGAGGTAGAGCAGTATGCTCAAAGTCACGACCTAAGCCATCTGTTGCATTTCTTAGATAAGGTGACTTTGGTGGAGACTTTGCGATGCTTCTATACCGCTTCACAGGGGCTTATTTACCCTTCGTTCTACGAGGGTTTTGGACTGCCAGTGGCCGAAGCGCTGCTTTGTGGAGTGCCAGTTGTTACCTCGTCGGTGAGCTCTATGCCAGAGGCGGGGGGCGATGGTGCGCTCTATGTTGATCCTAATTCTCCCCAACAAATAGCCGATGCTATAGTGACGATCAGCACCCAGCGCGAGTATGCACTCTCTTTGGCGCAAAAGGGTCGGGAGTATGTGTTGAGAACTTTCGCAGTTGAGGATTTAACAGCGCAGATGATGGGACTGTATGAATCATTGATTGGTGAGAATAAATAACTTGTTATAATATATAATGAAATTTTCGATATTAATTCCCTCGTGGAATAATCTAGATTATCTGAAACTTTGTGTCGAGAGCATACGAGAGAATTCTGCTTATGAACACCAAATTTTGGTGCATGTAAATGAAGGGCGCGACGGAAGTCTTGAATGGGTTGCTCAGCAAAAAGATATAAGCTATACTCACTCGGTTGAAAATGTCGGGGTGTGTTATTCGCTCAATGGACTGCGAGGTTTGGTCGATACTGACTATATTGTGTTCTCGAACGACGATATGTATTTGCTTCCGGGATGGGATGTGGAGCTTGAGAAGGAGATAGAGCGCATAGGGCATAAAATGTTCTTTTTGTCCTCGACTTTGATTCAACCTCGTCCGTTTTTTTGCCCCAGCGTGATTGCGCCTGCAAACTATGGTGAGAGTGTGGAGGAATTTGAAAAACAACGCCTGCTGGATGAATATCTCACTCTTGAACACCCCGATTGGTCGGGCTCTACTTGGCCCCTGAATGTGGTGCATCGTGACACATGGGACTTAGTGGGCGGTTACTCTGTGGAGTATAGCCCTGGGATGTATTCAGATCCTGATTTTTCGGCAAAGCTGTATATGGCTGGAGTGCGAATTTTTAAGGGTTTGAGCGCATCGAGAGTCTATCATTTCGAGGCACGCAGCACGGGGAGGGTGAAGAAAAATAAAGGCTCTCGTCAGTTTCTCTCAAAGTGGGGT
>CAYJLL010000068.1:3261-8595 GCA_964370955.1 uncultured Rikenellaceae bacterium
CCTCTTCGACTTTTACACGCGATATCTTGCGTCGTGGCGAAGCCTATACCACAGAGCCTATGCCTGTTAATGCTCCTCGATTGAAAGCCAACCTTTTGCGCTGCAAACTAAAGAGTATCATAAGTTCGATGAAAAAAAATGGTGCAGCGCGCCGACTTTGGGAATAAATTTATAACTTTGTGTTAGCAAATAGTTGTAAATCTAATACTTAAAACCTACAGAAATAATATAAATGACAAAAGCAGAATTATACCAACAAATTTGCCGTAAGCGCAGTATTCTTTGCGTGGGCCTAGATAGTGATATACGCAAGATTCCTCAGCATCTACTTGAGAGTGAAGATCCAATTTTCGAGTTCAATCGCGCTATTATTGATGCCACTGCACCCTATACAGTGTGCTACAAACCCAATACTGCTTTCTATGAGGCCTCTGGAATTGAGGGCTGGATTTCGCTGGAGAAGACAGTGAAGTACATCAAAGAGAACTACCCCGAGATTATGGTAATCATTGATGCAAAGCGTGGTGATATTGGCAATACTTGCGATATGTATGCACGTGCTTTCTTTGAGACCATGAATGCCGATGCCATCACGGTGGCTCCTTATATGGGGCGCGATAGCGTTGAGCCATTCTTGAAGTACGAAGGTAAATGGTCGGTTGTTTTGGCACTAACTTCAAACCCCTCGTCGGAGGATTTTGAGAATCAAAACCTTCAAAGTGGCGAGAAACTATACCAAAGAGTGCTCTCTGTGAGTTCGCAGTGGGGCACTAGCGAGAATATGATGTATGTGGTGGGAGCAACTAAAGCTACCGCACTAGAGCAAATTCGCCAAATTGTACCCGATCACTTCCTTTTGGTGCCAGGCGTGGGAGCGCAGGGTGGATCTTTGGAAGAGGTAATCAAATATGGCAAAAACGAACATTACGGATTGCTGGTAAACTCTTCTCGTGGCATAATTTATGCAAGTCAAGGTGAAGATTTCGCATCAAAGGCAGCCGATGAGGCAAAAGCTCTACAACAACAAATGAGCGACCTTCTATAAACCAAATACGCTTAATTCAGAAACTAATAAAATGGATATAACTAAAAAAAGCCTTTCGGGTAAGACTCGTAAAGAGCACGACCTATTGGGCGATAAAGAAATCCCTGTTGAATATTATTTTGGTATTCAAACAATGCGAGCGTTGGAAAACTTTCACATTTCTCATGCACGCCTACTATATTACCCTTCTTTGATCTCAGCTCTAGCGATGGTCAAGGAGGCCGCAGCAAAAGCCAACCGAGATTTAGGGGAGCTGGATCCTGTGAAGGCGCAAGCCATTATTGATGCTTGCCGTGAGGTTATCCAAGGGAAGCTGAACGAACACTTCGTTGTGGATATGGTGCAGGGTGGAGCTGGCACGTCGACTAACATGAATGCCAATGAAGTTATTGCCAACAGAGCTCTAGAGCTTTTGGGCCACAAGAAAGGTGAATATCAATATCTTCACCCCAATAATGATGTGAATCAATCGCAATCCACCAATGATGCCTACCCAACAGCAGTTAAACTTGGTTTGATGATTCGCAATACTGCGCTGATTGATGCTCTTGTGAACTTGATTAAATATTTCGATGCAAAGTCTTTGGAGTTTGCCGATGTAATTAAGATGGGTCGCACGCAGCTTCAAGATGCAGTTCCGATGACCCTAGGACAAGAGTTTGGAGCCTATGCAGCAACGCTTGCAGAGGAGGTTGAGCGACTCAAACAAAACCTTAATCTTTTCACCGAAGTGAATATGGGAGCTACCGCAATAGGCACGGGAATAAATGCAAATCCAGGTTACACGGATATTTGTATCCGCTACCTTCGTGAGATTTCGGGTCTGCCAGTTGTGGCAGCTAAAAATATGATAGAGGCTACAAATGATACGGGTGCTTTTGTGATGTACTCCTCGGCTGTGAAGCGTCTAGCGGTGAAACTATCGAAGATTTGTAATGATCTACGCCTGCTATCTTCGGGTCCTCGCACAGGCTTTGGTGAGATTAATCTACCACCCATGCAACCAGGCTCGTCTATTATGCCAGGAAAGGTGAACCCTGTGATCCCAGAGGTTGTAAACCAAGTTGCATTCAAGGTGATAGGTAATGATCTAACCGTGACAATGGCCGCTGAGGCAGGACAACTGGAGCTTAATGTGATGGAGCCTATTATTGTTCACAGTATCTTTGAATCTATCAATATGCTAGCTAGAGTGATGAACACTCTAGGCGAGAAATGTATTAAAGGAATCACAGCGAATGAGGAACATTGCCGCAATATGGTCTATAATTCTATTGGACTTGTTACAGCATTGAATCCTTATCTTGGCTATGAAACCTCGACAGAGCTAGCAAAAGAGGCTTTGGCGACAGGACGAGGCATCTATGAATTGGTGTTGGAAAAGGAATTGATGTCGGTTGAAGAGCTTGATAATGTCCTAAAGCCTGAGAATATGACTAAACCACGTATATTCCATCGACAATAAGCTGAGGTGAATTAATCTTAATAACAAAAAGGTCTTAACACTCTAGAGCGTTAAGACCTTTTTTATTTTTTCAAACCTTGAGTTTATAGTTGTTCTGCTAGTGCACGAGTTGCCTGCTCCACATAATCCACACAAGTGTAGCTCTGTTGTTTTGCCCATAGTTCATCGCTGCGTCCCTCGGGTTTTTCGCACTTTCCCGAACGGTAGTCCAACAGAACTTGACACACAATCGAACCATTCTCAGCCCTAGAGCGCTCGCATAATCCTTCGCATTTAGCTTTGATCGTGGCATTAGAATTGCCATCTTCTTTAGAGAGAATCAAACCCAAGGCCATGATTGCCCCCGAGAGTGCGCCACACACATCCTTTTGATATGCCATTCCGCGAGCAAACCCCGAAGTTAATCCTGTTATTACACTGTCCTCAAGTGCCAGCTTATCTTTGTATGCTAGTGCTACCGCTTGGGCGCAATTTAGACCCCCCTTGCTGAAATGCTCACGAGCAATTTCTACTCTTTTATCAACTTCTTGTTGTTCCATTTTGTAAATATTTAATTAATGCTGAGTGCAAAAGTATATAAAATCAATTAATTTTACTATCTTTGCACCGTGAAAGTGGGCAAAGATGTGTAAAGTTAACTTAGCGCAGCCCAGAATTTCGACCTTAATGAGCAAATTAAGATATATATCAATACTTATTGTGAGCATGCTATTTTCGCTTGCCACAGCCCACGCACAAGCACCCGAGGGAGCAATCCCCGATGGCTATGGTGCGATGGGGAATTATATTCCAGGGCAATCAGCTCAAACAGGCCTAGAGGGTGAAGATACCCAAGGTCAGAGAGCCTTTGATTCAGTGCCCAGAAAACCTCGTAAGCCGCTTGAATCGTTTTACTTTGATGATTCATTGCGTGCGACTCGTATTTTTGCATGGAATGTTGATCCTCTCTTTAATACTATAGAGCGCCAAGTTATAGACACTCTGATTAACGACTTCCAGATTGATTACCTCTACATGGAAGATGGCGTGGGAAGCGCCTCGCTTGGTAATGTTGGAGCGGCGGTGATGCCTTTGAATTATTTTAAACGTCCATCGTGGCAAAATTTTTCTTTTCTTGAGGTTTGGGCGCCCTATATCTTGCAACCTAAGGATGTGTTGTTCTATAATTCAAAGATGCCTTATTCTCGTTTGAGCTATCAAATGTCGGGACAAAGCCGTTTTGAGGAACAATTATTTGAATTTGTATTGTCGCACAATATTTCACCCTCGACCTCTGCTAACTTTGTTTATAGCTCGGAGAGTACACGAGGCATGTATATGAATCAATCGACGCTTGATAGAAACTTATCGGTGAATATTGCTCATACAGGCAAACGCTATGCTATCCACGGAGGCTATATCTTCAATCGTGGCTCGATAGAGGAGAATGGTGGAGTGAAAGACGATAGAGAAATTCTCGATACAGTGTCATCTTCGCCCGACCAAGTGGCAGTAAATCTAAACGATTCTCGTAACTATTACAATGGCAATACTTTTTGGTACACCCAGTCCTATGGTATCCCCTTGAGAGCGCAGAGCGAAGATGAACTAACGATACAGAAAATTCCTTCTGTGTATGTGGGACAATCGCTTAACTACACTCAATTCTATAAGATTTATTCTGCTGAATCAGACACTGCGCTATACGATACCTATTTCATCAATCCCGATATGACCTTTGATTCAATGGCACAGGGGCGATTGGACGTAAACGCGTTCGTGCAGCTTCAGCCTTATAATCGCGATGGAGCGTTGGGTTTGATTTCGGCTGGTGTCGGAGCTGAATTTGATAGTTATTATGGAGAGGTGGTGCCTACTCAATATAACGAGGAGTTTGGCGCAGGAGGAAAATTCTCGACAAATTCAACCTATATCTATGGTGATCTGCAGGGTCAAGTATCGAAGTATCTCAAATGGAACGCTGCATTGAAATATTACCTTACAGGCCATCGTTCAGCGGACATGGATCTTAAAGGTAACATCTCTCTTAGTGCCTATGTAAAAGAGCGCCCCATCACACTTGATGCTTCGGTGAAAGTGGCTCTAGAGAGTCCTGATGTATGGGAACAAAACTATTTCTCTAACCACTATGGCTGGAGCAACTCTTTCTCCAAGGAGAATATCTTTGCAACCAATGCTAAATTATCTATTCCCTCTATTAATCTCTTTGCAGGTTTTGATTACTCGCTGACAACCGGCAAGATCTACTATGATGCACAATCTCTCCCAGCGCAATATGACGATCCACTCTCGGTGCTTGCCGTCTACTTGCAGAAGGATTTCAAATTCGGAGGCCTGCACCTAAACCATCGGTTGTTGGCTCAGGTTAGCTCTAATCAGGAGGTTGCACCAGTGCCAGAGTTGTCTGCTTATTTGAGCTACTACTACCAGTTCTTTGTGACCCGCAATGTACTGGAAATGCAAATCGGAGTAGACGCCCACTACAATACCTCCTACTACGGCTTTGGATATAACCCTGCTTTGGGTAAATTCTACAATCAACGTGAAAAAGAGCTTGGCGGTTACCCCTATCTTGATGCCTTTGTGAATGCAAAATGGAAACGCATGCGCATCGGACTAAAACTACAACACTTCAATGCCAATATGAGCAATAATCGTAACTATTTTCAGGTGCTACACTATCCCCAAAATAGGATGATGTTCAAAATTGGTATTTCTTGGTCGTTCTACGATTAGAATTAATCTAACTCCCCCGCGCCGGGGGGCGGCGGGGGGCGGGGGGGGGGGGGGGGGGCGGCGGCGGCGGGGGGCGGGGGGGGGGGGG
>CAYJLL010000069.1:0-8381 GCA_964370955.1 uncultured Rikenellaceae bacterium
CAACAATTCCGCATTGAAGTGCCATATTATGTTATTGTAGTAGTATTTTTGAAAAATTTCGTTATTTTTGTGCTGCAAAGATAAGCAAAAGTTTACCAATTTAATTTTTTAACCAATGAAATTTCACTTCAACACCCTCGCAGTACACGCTGGAGGTGATAACGCAGAAAAAAGCCTTTCGAGCGCTATACCTCTTCATCAGACCAACGCCTACGAGTTCCGCAGCACTCAACACGCTATAGATCTATTCACGCTCAAAGCCAATGGCGACATCTACACTCGCCTTTCAAATCCAACAACTTCAGTTTTCGAGGAGCGTATGGCTTCGCTCGAGGGAGGTGTGGCAGCTTTGGCTTGCAGTTCGGGACACGCAGCCCAACTATTGACCTTCACCACCATCATGGGGCAAGGCGATAATTTTATCAGCTCACCCTTCCTTTATGGTGGCTCGTTCAATCAATTCAAACACACCTTCCGTCAGTTTGGCATCGAATGTCGCTTTGCTCAGGGTGATACCGCTGATCAAATGCGAGAGCTGATCGACGATCGCACCAAAGCAATATTTGTTGAGAGTATAGGCAACCCATCATTTTCGATTCCTGATTTTGAGGGAATCTCAGCTTTGTGCGAAGAATTTGGCATCCCTCTGATTGTTGATAACACTTTCGGATGTGGTGGTTATCTGTGTCGTCCATTGGAGCTCGGAGCACACATCGTTGTGGAATCCTCAACCAAATGGATAGGCGGACACGGTACCTCAATGGGTGGTGTGATTATCGATGGTGGTCGTTTCGATTGGGCAGCATCGGATAAATTCCCTATGCTAACCGAGCCTAGCGAGGCATATCATGGTATTCGTTATACTGAAAACTTCGGAAACCTCGCTTTTATTGTGAGAGCACGTGCCGAGGGTATGCGTGATTTGGGAGCTTGTCAGTCTCCTTTCAATTCACGTGAGATGATTATCGGACTAGAAACCCTAGCACTGCGTTCAGAGCGTGAGGCGCAAAATGCTATGAGTCTTGCCCAGTGGCTTCAGAGCAATCCTAAAGTGAAACGAGTGTTCTACCCAGGTCTAGAGAGTGACCCTAACTATGCAAATGCACTAAAATACCTCCAAAATGGCTTTGGATGCGTGTTGTCTGTGGAACTGGATGGAGATTTGCAGAGCACAGCAAAGTTTGTTGACTCACTCAAACTTATCACTCACGTTGCGAACGTTGGCGATTGCCGCACGCTGATTATCCACCCTGCGACAACGACCCACAGCCAGCTAAAACCCGAAGAACAAATTAGAGCAGGTGTGAGCCCAACGCTACTTCGCATATCGCTGGGTGTTGAACACATTGATGATATCATCGGTGATATTGAACAGAGCTTGGCAGAGGCATTTTAATTTTTTAGATTGATAGATATATTATGATTTTCACACCCGAGAAATATTCCATTGAAGATAAAGTGGGTGTACCTTTTATCGACACTGCCGAAATCGAGAATCTCTTGAGAGTTTCATCGAGCGAGAGTGAGATAGACGAAATCATCAATATTTCCATGAGCAAAAGACGGCTTTCGCTTGCGCAGGTCGCCATATTGCTTAATGCCACTACCCAACAACGTGAAAAGGTTATTACCGCCGCCCAAGAGCTAAAAAAACGAATCTACGGCAATCGGATAGTACTCTTCGCACCTCTTTACATAGGCAATGAGTGTAGCAACGGCTGCACTTATTGCTCTTTCAAAGCGGATAACAGATCCATCACTCGCAAAACCCTAAGCCACTTTGAACTTAAGGCAGAAGTGGAAGCCCTGCAAGATGTGGGACACAAGCGCCTAATTTTGGTCTATGGAGAACACCCTCTTTATGACGCTGATTATATTGCTCGAAGTGTTAAGGAGTGTTATGCCATCAAAAAGGGAGCTGGTGAGATACGTCGTGTTAATATCAATGCTGCCCCTTTGAGCGAAGAAGGTTTTCGCACAGTCAAAGAAGCAGGTATAGGCACTTACCAAGTATTTCAAGAGAGCTACAACCCTGAAGTCTATGAGAAGTATCACCCCTACGGCAAAAAATCCGATTTCGCGTGGCGTTTGACAGCCTTTGACCGTGCAATGAGCGCAGGGATAGACGATGTGGGACTGGGGGCACTCTTTGGGCTCGGAGATTGGAAATTTGAGGTAATGGCTTTGGTTCGCCACACATCGCACCTAGAGGCGTGTTTTGGGGTTGGGCCACACACCATTTCATTTCCCCGCATAACCGAAAGTCTCGGAGCGGAGCAGTGTGAAAAGCCACTCAGCGATGAGAACTTTCTCTACATGATAGCAGTGCTGCGACTAGCGGTTCCCTACACAGGGTTGATTCTAACAGCGCGTGAAAGCGAGGCTATTAGAGATAAAGCAATCGCAAATGGTGTCAGTCAAATTGATGGAGGGACAAAGCTAGATATTGGTAGCTATTCCGCCTCTGACGATGGCAACTCTAGCCAGTTTACCATTAACGACAATCGCTCCCTAAGCGAGGTCATCGAACGTCTTATCCAGAGTGAACGCATACCTTCGTTCTGCACCGCATGCTATCGCAAAGGGCGCACGGGCGAACATTTCATGGAGTTCTCGACCAAAGGTTTTATCAAACGATTCTGTACCCCTAATGCTATTTTAAGCTTCGCGGAATACCTCAACGATTATGGTTCGCAGCAAAGTAAAGAAAAAGGCCGCAAGCTCATCAAAGATGAACTCGCAGCCCTTCAAAACAGCCCTCAGTATCAGCAAATTATCGCTCGTTTGAGACGAATAGATGAAGGTGAACGTGATTTATTTTTCTAAGTTGCGCTATCGAAAACGCTATATCTATTGAGATAATTAAAACTTCCCTTCGCTTTCTTGTCGTGCCATTTCTGCCACAGTTGGCTTAGTGGAAGTCTTACGCAACTCGAAGTCTGGACCCAGATACACGCGGCGAACATACTCATCAGATGCCAATTCCTCGGCCGAACCAGTACGAATTACCTTGCCCTCCACAAGGATATAGGTACGGTCGGTGATATTTAGGGTTTCGTGGACGTTGTGGTCAGTGATAATCACCCCGATATTCAGCTCCTTTAGCGAGGCGACAATCGATTGGATCTCTCCCACCGCAATAGGGTCTACCCCTGCAAAAGGTTCATCCAGCAGGATAAACTTGGGGTTAATCGCCACTGCACGCGCAATTTCTGTACGTCTACGTTCACCTCCAGAGAGTTGCTGTCCCATAGATTTACGCACTTTTTGAAGCGAAAAATTTTCTATCAAATACTCCAAACGATCTCTTTGATAGGCTTTGCTGTATTTTGTCATCTGCAACACCGCGCGGATGTTATCCTCAACCGAAAGCTTACGAAACACCGATGCTTCCTGAGCTAGATAACCCACACCTTTTTGCGCACGGCGAAAAACTGGGTCTTTTGTAATATCTTGATCGTCTAGGAAGATCTGACCCTCGTTAGGTTTAATCAAACCCACAGTCATATAGAAAGTGGTTGTCTTACCCGCACCGTTTGGCCCCAGTAGCCCCACAATCTCGCCTTGGTTTACCTCGATGGAAACCTCATTTACGACGGTTCGTGATTTATACCTCTTAACAAGGTCTTTTGTCCAAAGTTTCATAATTTTCTTATGTTTAAATATCTAGGAGGGTTTTAATTTGTCTTTGCTCAGCAATAAACTTAACTAAAAATTTAGCCCAAAGCACAACAAAACTGTTTTATTCTCCCATATTAATTTATCTAGGGTCGGTTTAACGATCCTCTATACTACCCCCTCTCGCAATAAGTCGTGGATATGGATAATCCCAACATATTTTTTATCATCTACAACTAGAAGCTGGGTGATTTTATTGTTCTCCATTATAGTGTGAGCCTCAACGGCCATCTGCTCTGGATTTACACTCTTGGGGTTAGCTGACATAATATCCCGAGCAACAACGCAAGAGGTATCTTTGCCACTTTGTAGCATTCTGCGCAAATCGCCATCAGTTATCACTCCAATAAGCTCTTCGCCCTTGAGCACCGCTGTAGCACCTAGGCGTTTACTCGAGATCTCTATGATTATCTTCTGGAGATCATCGTCACTTTGCACCGAAGGAGGGTTGGAATCCTGCATCAGATCGCTAACTCGAGTATAGAGTTTCTTGCCAAGCGCTCCCCCTGGATGGAAACGAGCGAAATCGGCAGATGTAAACCCTCTAAGCTTCAGTAGCGCCATTGCCAGAGCATCACCCATTACTAGTTGGGCTGTGGTGCTGGTTGTTGGGGCAAGATTATTGGGGCAGGCCTCATTATCAACTGTGGTATTGATTACATAATCAGCATTAAGAGCCAAGAATGAATCCAAATTCCCGACCATTCCAACCACAACATTACCCATGTTCTTAATGAAAGGTATCAAGACTTTAATCTCAGGAGAGTTTCCGCTCTTAGAGATACACATCACTATGTCTTTGGGCTGAATCAAACCTAGATCTCCATGGATTGCATCAGCTGCGTGCATGAATATCGAAGGGGTGCCTGTGGAGTTGAGAGTGGCTACTATCTTTTGTGCAATGATAGCGCTTTTGCCTATGCCCGTGATTATCAAACGTGAGTGGTTCTCGAAAATCATTTTCACGATTTGCGCAAACTGCTCGTCAACATAGTCCTCCAAAGCCTTAAGCGCTTGATACTCCTGAGAGAGCACACACTTGGCAAAAGATATTATTTCTTTATTATTCATTTATTTAGTGTATCAAATTTAAATTTTTTTTGAAAAAAAACATAAAAAAGTTTTGGCAAAGTTAGTTTTTTTAACAAATAAATACTACCTTTATTGTGAAATTTAGAGGAAATAAATGAGAACACAGACAAAATTATCCGGCAAACACGATATAATACCAGTTTTATAACCATATAAAATATAGGCTTATAGATTAAAATCCAACACTAACTTTTTCGCACTCTAAGACGGTGCCCCGCAAAAATGTCAGCGACTTTCAAGCAATTCAGCTCACAAGAGCTCCACGACGCGCTAGAGAGAATCTTCGGATTCAACCGCTTTCGTGGCAACCAACAGGCAGTAATCGAGAATCTACTAAAGAGAAAAGACACCTTTGTCTTGATGCCAACGGGGGGAGGCAAATCCCTCTGCTACCAGCTCCCTGCGATGATCATGGAGGGGGTAGCAGTAATTATTTCTCCGCTGATAGCCTTGATGAAAAATCAAGTCGATGCTATGCGTGCATTTTCAATGGACGAGGGCGTGGCGCACTTCATCAACAGTTCGCTCTCAAAGAGCGCAACTCAAAAGGTGCGTGATGATGTTATTAATGGAAAAACCAAGCTATTGTATTTTGCTCCTGAGTCTCTCACCAAGGAAGAGAACGTTGAGCTTTTGCGTAAGGTGACAGTGTCGTTCTTCGCCATTGATGAGGCACACTGTATCTCAGAGTGGGGTCACGATTTCCGCCCGGAATATCGCCGTATACGTCCGATTATCTCGGCCATTGGCGATGCGCCGTTGATTGCTCTAACCGCAACGGCAACACCTAAAGTGCAGTTGGATATTCAAAAAAACCTAGGCATGAATGATGCCGAGGTGTTTAAGTCTTCATTCAACCGTCCGAATCTCTACTATCAAGTGCGCCCAAAAATTGATGTGACGCGCGAGATTATCCGTTTTATCAAAGACAGGCCAGGTGAATCTGGTATTATCTACTGCCTCTCAAGGAAGAAGGTAGAGGAACTGGCTGAGATTCTCAAGGTAAACGACATCAAAGCACTGCCCTACCACGCTGGTATAGATGCTGCAACACGCTCTGCCAATCAAGATATGTTCTTGATGGAGAAAGTGCATGTGATTGTGGCTACCATAGCCTTTGGTATGGGTATCGATAAGCCAGATGTACGCTATGTTATCCACTACGACATCCCTAAATCACTCGAGGGCTACTACCAAGAGACCGGTCGTTCGGGACGCGATGGAGGCGTGGGGCACTGTATGGCTTTCTATTCAATAAAGGACATCCATAAGCTAGAAAAGTTTATGCAGGGTAAACCTGTTGCTGAGCAGGAGATCGGTAAACTCCTTTTAGAGGAAACCGTATCCTACGCTCAAAGTACAACCTGCCGACGCAAGACTCTGATGCACTACTTCGGAGAGCAGTACACTCAAGAGAACTGCGGAAGTTGTGATAACTGCATGGATCCAGCTCCTCAGGTCGAAGCTAGCCGTGAGACTCAATCTGTTCTCAAGCTGATTCACAGCCTTAGTGCTAATTTCAAGGCAGACTACATCGTGGATATTCTTCTTGGGAAGAACACGAATATTGTGAAATCATACAAACACGACACTCACAAACAGTTTGGCTCAGGCAGCGAGCAGGGTGCATTATTCTGGAGTGCTGTGATTCGCGGTGCATTGCTAAAAGGGCTTCTAAAGAAAGACATCGAGAATTACGGTGTTCTGCAACTCACCCCTAGCGGGCAGGAGTTTATTGAACACCCACACATGATGAGCATAACTCTAGATCGAAAGTACCAAGAGGAAAGCTCTGATGAAAGCAGCTCAAATCGCAATACAACTGCAGTTGTCGACCCTCAGCTGTTTGCTATGCTCAAAGACCTGCGTGCTAAGATTTCTCGCACGATGAATCTTCCGCCCTATGTGATTTTCCAAGACCAATCACTCGAAGATATGGCTATTCAGTACCCTATCACACTTGCTGATATGCAAAAAATCACAGGAGTTGGCTCGGGTAAGGCTCAAAAGTTTGGTAAGAAATTTATTGAGGTTATCGATAAATATGTCAAAGAAAATGAGATAGAACGACCTGAGGATATGGTGGTCAAGAGTGTGGCTAACAAGAGTCTGAACAAAGTTTTTATCATTCGAAGTATAGACAGAGAAATGCCTTTGGAGGATGTTGCCGACGCAAAGGGTTTGAGTATCGAAGAACTCCTAGATGAAATGGAATCCATCGTTGGTGCGGGCACGAAGCTAAATCTAGACTACTATGTGTATGATGTCATGGACGAGGACAAAATCGAAGATATACTAGAGTACTTCCACGAATCAGACAACGACTCTTTGGAGGAGGCTGAAAGTGAACTTGGGGGCGACTACACCTCCGAGGAGATTCGACTAGTGAGAATCAAATTCCTAAGCGATATTGGAAACTAACAATCAAATATACAAAGTAAATAATCAAATTAATCTTTCACAGTTCAACAAAATTCACTACTTTTGCATTTTGCACTTTCTTAAAATCAACGAAGTCAGAAAAAACAGTAGTAATGACAAAATAATATGAACAGCTCAATCCTATTTTTAATTATTTCCTTAGCTGCGGTTTTCAGTGGAACAATTGTTCGTTTTTGCTTGCCAAAGATTGTTTTATTTTCGCTAAAAAAGGGAATATTAGATCCTATCGACTCTCGCAAGGTGCACTCTGATACAGCTAGCCGACTAGGAGGAGTTAGCTTCATGCCTGCTATCTTGATATCCACTTTGTTGTGTATTGTTACCATTAAGTTATTCCCCGAGCAGACTTTCCGAAACAATGGCTTCAACGATGTGTTGGCAATGGAGTTTGCAGGACTGATGATACTTTACTTTGTTGGTATTTATGACGATATAATGACAGTGAAATATCGAAATAAGTTCTTTGCACAAATATTCACTGCTGGACTGGTAGTTATCACTGGAACCTACATTGAGTACTTCTATACCGCTAACCAAACATTTGAACTAGGCGGCCTTATATCTATCCCTGTTTCAATAATCTTGATGGTCTTTATCACCAACGCAATCAACCTTATCGATGGGATCAACGGACTCGCCTCTATGCTTTCAATAATGGCATTTGGAATCTATGGTTCACTATTTTGGCTAAACGACGAAGTGACAAACTCGATTGTTTGTTTTGTTGCCGTTGGAGCACTGGTTCCATTTTGGTATCACAATGTCTTTGGTATCCGCCAACGCACTAATGCCAGGATCTTTATGGGGGACGGTGGCGCACTAGTGATTGGTTTCTTGCTCAGTGTAATGGCAATCAAACTATGGAACACTAGCTCGTATGAGAACCCTCCGATTAATTCGAATATATACCATGTTCTTGCCTACACTATGCTGTTTGTGCCTTGCTTGGATGTTGTGAGAGTAGTCTTGCTTCGTGCACGCAAGAATCGACCGCTATTTATGCCCGATAAAAATCATATTCATCATAAGTTTATGAAAATGGGCTTCACACCACGCCGCTCTTTGTTGCCAATTATTGGCATTCAGTTCTTTTTTGTAGTGCTCAATACTACTCTGTCACTGCATTTCAATATCCTCTATGTTCTAGCGGTTGATATTGCTGTTTGGGT
>CAYJLL010000070.1:0-8339 GCA_964370955.1 uncultured Rikenellaceae bacterium
GGTGGGAGGTAAATAATTGCCCAGTGCGGGCACGCACTAGCAGGGCGACACTCCCCACGGGAGCCCTGCTCCTTTTCCTAGTATGGGAGCAGGACACCCAGCGTCGCCCTGCAATGGCAATCAAAAGAAAACCCATCCTCGATTAAAGAGCCTGAAACAGACTAAATCAAAGATTTCCGCTGTTTCCGAGGTTTTAACCATAAAGAAAAAAGCTAGGTGCGAGCCGCACTGGCAATGGTTTTGTGAGAGATAAATAATTGCCCAGTGCGGGCACGCACTAGCAGGGCGACACTCCCCACGGGAGCCCTGCTCCTTTTTCTAGTATGGGAGCAGGCCACCCAGCGTCGCCCTGAAAGGCAAACACCACGAAGAAAATCATAAAAGATGCTCTTCCCCCTTACGGTTCGCCCTTGGGAACGCAAGCATGCGAAGATAAATCATAAAGACGCTATGCGCCCTGAGCCTAACCACCAATACGGTCGGTGAACTCTTTGAAGCCCTCTCCGAGGGTCTCGTGGGCGTTGACAACGACCATAAATGCACGTGGATCAATCTGCTTTATGGTGTCTTGTACGATGGCGAGTTCACGGCGAGTTACCACCAAAAAAATCATCTCTTTATCCTCGCCAGTGTACATGCCCGAGGATTTGATGTAGGTCGCGCTGCGATCGAGATCTTCGGTGACAAGTTGTTGAATTTCTTTGTTCTTGCTGGAGAGTATAAATAGCAGCTTATCGTTGCTCGAACCCTCTATGATAAAGTCCATCACCTTAGTACACACAAATATCAACACTAGTGAATAGAGTGGTAGTTTCCAGTCGCCTATGATGAAAACACCGATAAGCTCAACTAGAGAATCGACTGCCATCACCGCACGTGCTAGAGGGATGCGGGCATACTTTGAGATTATCATCCCTATGATGTCAGTACCTCCCGAGGTGGCATGGGTCTTGAAAATAAAGCCCATAGAAATCCCCACTAGGACCCCTCCAAAGATGGCACTAAGGAAAAGATCGTCGCTCAAATCCATGCGTTGCACGATGTAGGAAACAGGATTTTCCTCGCCCCAAATCCACTTGGGAGCATTCATAAATAGAGGTATCAAAAAAGCGGCGGCTATGGTTTTCATCCCAACCTTGCCCCCAAAGACCAAGAATGAAGTGATAAGTAGCGGAATGTCGAGTAACCAACCAAAAGTACCGACCTGAATTTCGGGAAAAAGGTAGTGCAGTGAGATACCCAAACCGTAGACTCCCCCTGGAACCATGTTGTGGGGGCTAATAAAAAGAGCAAAACCAGCGGCCATTAAAAAGGCACCCACGACAATGTAGATCCAGTGGGTTAGCTGCTGTGAGGGGTTTAGTTTGATTTTCATGGGGTGTGATATGTTTGATTGAACACTGTTTGAAATTGTGCGCACAAAGGCTAAGGTACAAGCAAAATTAGCTCTTTTTGACAATATAACAAACTATTATGCGTTTTTGTGAAACATTTTTGATTTTTTTGCGTAATAACATTATATAAATATATGACAAAGCTATGAAACTTTCAAACTACAAGTATCCCTTCAATCCCGAACAATTGGCAAAATACCCAACTGATGAGCGCGACGAGTCTCGTTTGATGGTCTACGACCGCAAGAGTGGTAAGGTTGAGCACAAACTCTTTAAAGACATATTGGGCTATTTCAAGAGCGGCGATGTGATGGTGTTTAACGACACTAAAGTATTCCCAGCTCGAATGTATGGCAATAAGGAAAAGACGGGAGCGCAGATTGAAATCTTTTTGCTTCGTGAGCTTAATGCCGAGCAGCGACTGTGGGATGTGTTGGTTGATCCAGCGCGCAAGATTCGCATAGGTAATAAACTCTATTTCGGAGACGATGATACCGTTGTTGCGGAGGTAATCGACAACACAACTAGCCGTGGTCGTACGCTGCGCTTTTTGTTTGATGGTCCAGACGAAGAGTTTCGCGAGGCGCTATATAAGCTAGGTGAAATGCCCCTGCCACGATGGATACGTGACACCGTAGAGCCTATCGATAACGAGCGCTATCAGACTATTTTCGCTAAGAACGTTGGCGCTGTTGCAGCACCTACTGCAGGTCTACACTTCGGTCGCCACCTACTCAAAAGACTGGAAATCAAAGGTATAAAACAAACCTTCCTAACCCTTCATGTGGGTCTTGGTAACTTCCGTAAGGTGGATGTCGAGGACCTAACCAAGCATAAAATGGAGTCAGAACAGGTGCACATTCCTCAGGAGGTTGCCGATACTGTCAATCAAGCCAAGGCGGCAGGTCGTAAGATCTGTTGTGTGGGAACAACAACTCTTCGTGCCACCGAGAGTTCGGTTTCGGCCGACAACGAGTTGAAGCCTCTTCTTGGGTGGACAAATAAATTTATTTTCCCTCCCTATGACTTTGCGATCGCCAATTGTTTGGTGACAAACTTCCAATTGCCTTATTCGACCCAACTGATGATGGTTTCGGCTTTTGTGGGCCACGAAAAATGCAAGGAACTCTATAAAATAGCAATGGATGAGGGTTATCGTGTTGGTACTTATGGTGATGCAATGTTGATATTGTAATCATTACACCATTTATAATTAATCTAATTTATCGAAGAAACGCATGGCGACAGCTCTTTTTGATAAGATAATATTTGGCCCTATAAACTCACGCCGTTTGGGTCGCTCGCTAGGGGTAAACCTGCTGGATCAGAGCGCCAAGATATGCAATTTCGATTGTGTGTACTGCGAGTGTGGGTGGAACAAAGATAATCGTGGAGGGCATTTCAATGATGCTCAAAGCGTGATTGACGTTTTGCGTGAAACTCTCACCTCGATGAGAGACGCCAACGATCTAGCCAATTATATCACCTTTGCAGGCAATGGTGAGCCAACTATGCATCCCGATTTTTTGTGGATAATCAGGGAGGTTGTCTCTCTCAGAGATGAGATTATGCCCTCGGCTAAGATAGGTGTGCTTACCAATGCCACTCGAATCGATAGAAAGGACGTGGTGGAGGCGCTTAGATTGATAGATCGCAATATTCTCAAATTTGATAGCGCTATTTTTTCTAGTTACCTCAGGTTGAACAAACCAGCCCTGAAGCGTCCAATTGATGATCAAATCGCTCTGTTGAAGAATTTTTCAGACACAGGTGTGATTCAGACCATGTTTGTCAGAGGCCAGATAGATGGAGAGCCCTTCGATAATACCACCCCCGAGGAGGTGGGTGCATGGCTAGAGGCTATAGAGGAGATTGCCCCCCGCGAGGTGATGATCTATTCGATAGACCGCGACACGCCCCTGAGCTCTTTGGAGAAAGTCTCGAAAGAGGATTTGGAAAAAATCGCCCAAAGAGTGCGTGAAAAGGGTATAGAGGCGATGGTAAGTTAAGAGGAAAGAAATCTTTAAGAGGGTTTAAGGTCTGAGTGTCAGATGGTTTTAACGAAATAATATTTAGTAACAAAAAAATAAAAATCAAACATGAAATTTCTATTGCAGGCGGCTCCAGTGGCCGATTCAACTGCGGTTGATCCTATCAAGGGTCTTGCCGATTTTATCACAAACGCATCTGTGGAGGACATCGTTCAGTCGTTGCTGAGCTGGAGTATCTCTTTCGGAGGCAAGCTCATAGCGGCTATAGTTGTGTTTATTATTGGCAAGTTTATTATCAATAAAATCTCAAAGGGTCTCAAGCGTATTTTTGTCAAAAGACAGGTTGATACCTCATTGGCGACCTTTATCCATAGCTTGGTGAAAATCTCGCTGTTGATTATCCTACTGATAGTGGTGGTTGGTATCTTGGGCATAGACACCTCATCGTTCCTAGCGATCTTCGCAACTGCCGGAGTCGCGATCGGTTTGGCGCTGAGCGGAACACTTCAAAACTTCGCTGGTGGAGTTCTGATGTTGGTTCTAAAGCCTTACCGAGTGGGCGATTATATCGAGGCGCAGGGTTTTGTGGGTACAGTGAAGGAGATTCAAATCTTCCACACCATCCTAAACACCCTAGACAACAAACATATTATCATTCCTAACGGTCCTCTTTCGGTGGGTAGCATTAACAATTACTCTAAGGAGTTGTATCGCCGTGTGGATTGGTCGTTCTCTATCGCCTATGGCAGCGATTTGGATGTTGCTAAAAAGGCCGTTCTTGACATGCTAAAAGAAGATACTCGCATCCATTTCTTCGCCGCTGACATGGAAGGCTGGGACGCTAAACTTAAGCGTGAGGCTATAGAAAACCTTCCTGATAATGCTGCGGTTCAATCGCCAGTGGCTCTGCTTGGAGCGATGAACGATAGTAGCATCTCTCTTGTGGTTCGTGCATGGGTAAATGGAGGTGATTATTGGGGCGTTTTCGGCGATCTAACCGAGAGAGTCTACAAGGAGTTTGGCCAGCATAATCTAGAGTTTCCTTTCCCTCAGATGGATGTTACCATCAAACAGTCTTAAGCTGTCGAGAGTTTCGCTTGTTGCGATTCTCTAATATGAATGAAAAAAGAGCAGGCCAATTTTGGTTTGCTCTTTTTTGTTGAAGCCCGTAGAGGCATAGCCACAGGGTGGGGTTTGCCCATGAGTGAGAATCTATCTGCTGTTTTTATGAGAAGAAAAAGGATACAAAAATAAAAAATTAGTATATTTGCAGAGCGCAACGCTGATTTTGGCTTGATTTTTGCTGTAACGTGAATTGAGAAGCAATATAATATTGAATTGATTTATTAAAAAAAGCTAACAACACATTAAAAGTTTTATTTAAACTATGGCATCACTCTCACAAACCCTCTCGCAAAAGCTCAATATAAAGCTGTCGCCCCAGCAAATTCAGGGCATAAAACTGCTTGAGCTGCCCACTGCTTTGCTTGAAACTCGTATTAAAGAAGAGCTGGAGGAAAATCCTATGCTCGAGGAGAAAGAGCCCTCGCTCGAGGACCTCCCCAATGATAGTTCTGCCAATGAAGCTGCCCCAAGAGAAAGTGAATCTCAAAATACATCCCTAGAGGAGTATCTCAAAATCGAGGAAGCGAGCTCAAACTATAAGCTTCGCTCAAACAATTTCAGCACCGACGATCAACAACCACAATCTAATATATCCCAAGGAAAAAGCCTTGCGCAATGGCTTGGCGAGCAGCTCCTTTTTTGTTCGCTCACGCCTAAAGAACAACTTATTGCGGTTTTCATCATAGGCACCCTTGATGATGATGGTTATCTCAGACGAGATGACCAGTCTATCATAGACGATTTGGCATTTACCCAAGGGCTTAATGTCGAGCATGACGAATTGCAGAGCGTTATCCGCACTATCCAGACTCTGGAGCCTGCGGGTGTGGGCGCTCGATCGCTCAGAGAGTCTCTGTTGATTCAACTCTCGCAAATCGAACATCCCAACGCTGCCACAAGGCACGCAAGGCGCATATTGAACGAATTTTTCGTGGAGTTTTCAAAGAAACACTACGATAAAATCAGCACTCGCATGGCTCTTGACAAAGAGCAACTACGTGAGGCCCTTGAGGTGATTAAGGGGCTCAATCCCAAACCAGCCAATGGTTACAGCGAAGAGGGGGCAGATGATGCACCCGTGATTATTCCGGATTTTATCCTCGATTATAACCAAAGCGAAGATATTTTCGATCTGCACCTCTCCAGCAAAGGCCTTCCGGAGTTGAAGATCAATAACACCTATGCTCGCATGGCGCAAGAGGTGCTAGAGACCAAGAATCAAAGTGCATCGCAGCGAGAGGCTCTCAGTTTCATACGTGGAAAAATTGAATCGGCGCGTTGGTTTATTGCAGCCATCAAACAACGACAGGCAACCTTGATGCACACCATGAATGTGATTCTGGATTTTCAGAGAGAGTATTTCAAGGAGGGTGAGGTGTCAAAATTGCGCCCTATGATACTCAAAGACATAGCACAAAGCACAGGGTTCGACATTTCGACCATCTCTCGAGTTGTTAATAGTAAGTATATTAGAACCCATTTTGGGGTGTTTCTACTAAAAACGCTCTTTAGTGAGGGAGTGATTAGTGATTCGGGCGAGGAGGTGTCGACCATAGAGGTGAAGCGCATCCTTAGAGAATTTGTCGATAACGAAGATCCACGCCATCCGCTAACGGATGAAAACTTGATGTTGATGCTTGCAGACAGAGGTTTTCGCATCGCTCGACGCACAGTGGCGAAATATCGTGAGATGATGGAAATCCCCGTTGCCCGCCTTCGCAAGGAGCTTTAGTTGCTCGCAGTGAGCATGCCTTGATGCTGAATGTCGCCCATAATAAAAGCCCCTTAGTACCGTTGAAAGTGCTAAGGGGCTTATTTATTTAGTGTCTTAAGAGATCTAAAGTCCGATTCTTATTGCTGCTGGGCTGCTTCACGTTGCATATCTCGCACACGCAACTGGGTGGTTACTTTTCCCATGTAGTAGTTCTCGACCAGATTAAAGCAGAGATCAATCTTGCCGCCCGAGCGGATGTGGTCGAATAGAGCGACTTGGCCAAAAGCGATAGCCGAAATAATGCCTCCTTGGCGTTCCCCTTGCCATAGATCCATCTTCAGGTGTGAGCGATTCACTCCAACCAGTCTTGCTCGCCCGTTGTCATTGACCCCACGAGAGCAGAAAGTGGGCGCAGGGTTTCCAGGGCCGAAAGGTTGGAAACGCTGAAGATCTGAGCGCATTTTATCGTTTATCTCTCTAAAATCCACCTCGCTGTCTATCTTGATGCGAGGGATGAGTGTCTCTGCTTCTATGTTTTCGGCGACAAATTTCTCGAATTTCTCGACAAAAGCCTCGAGGTTTTCTTCCTTCATGGTCAGACCAGCGGCATAGGTGTGGCCTCCGAAATTTTCTAGCAGGTCGCTGCAATGCTCCACCGCTTGATATAGGTCAAACCCAGGGATAGAACGAGCCGATCCCGTCACCATGCCATTGCTGCGAGTGAGTACAACCGTTGGACGGTAGTAGCTCTCAATCAGGCGTGAGGCAACGATACCCACAACACCCTTGACCCACTGAGGGTTATAGATGACAGTGGCTTTCTTGTCCTTGAAATCACTCTTTGCCTCTATGATTTGATGGGCTTGCAAGGTGATATCACGGTCTATGCTCTTGCGGTCTTGGTTGAATTTGTCTATCTCCGAAACATAGTGCAGCGCACGCTCGTCGGTAGGTGCGGTCAGGAGCTTAACAGCCGTGCGGCCGCCACTCTGTGCTCGTGGATCGTCTTGGTCTATGTCTATCTCCATGCGTCCTGCAGCATTGATTCTGGGGCCGATTTTGAAGATAATATCATCTATGTGTATAGGGCTATTTTCAAGAACAGCCTTGCGAATGATAGCCCCCAGCCCCTTGTTGGGGTTGGTGTTGAGCTGCTTGAGTCCGTAGTATGCCAAAATGCGGTTTTCGCCCACTATAGGCACTATATCGCTGGCGATACTAACCACAACCAAATCCAGCAACGGATAGATCACCTCGGGTGAAATCTCGCTGTACATACAATACGCCTGAAGAAGCTTAAAGCCCACTCCACAGCCTGAAAGATCCTTGAACGGATAGTTGCAATCCACTCGCTTAGGGTCCAAAACTGCCACCGCATCGGGCAATTGCTCGTCGGCTAAGTGGTGGTCGCAGATAATGAAGTCTATGCCACGAGTCTTGGCATAGGCTACCTTCTCGATCGCCTTAATGCCACAATCGAGCGTGATGATAAGCGTCACACCGTTTTCCTTGGCGTAGTCCACCCCTTTTTGAGAGATGCCATACCCCTCGGCATATCGATCGGGGATATAGAACAGCACCTTCGAGGGGTCGGAGACCCTTTCCCTCAAAAAGATATAAACCAACGAGACAGCGGTTGTGCCATCTACGTCGTAGTCACCATAGACCATGATTTTTTCGCCATTTTTAATGGCTTTGTCCACTCGAAGCACAGCTGTGAGCATGTCCTGCATCAAAAATGGATCGTGCAAGCCATCAAGCGAGGGGTTGAAGAATTCGTGCGCACTCTGGGGGGAATCTATGCCACGTTGCACCAAGAGGTTTGCCAATATCGGGGAGATATTTTGACCGTGAACAATAGCGTTGATAAGCCCAGAATCGCCCGTGGGAGTGGTTACCCAGCGTTTCTGTAAGTACATTATATATTATTTTTTTTATTTTTTTCATCTCTTCAGTGTGCCCTCGTGAGGGGCAGTTATTTGTTTACGCACCCATAGTCTTTTTGGTGCGACTCGCACCGGTACGCACGGCTAATTGTTTAGCTCGGACTTTAGTTAGTCCTAGCTTTTCTTTTTATGGTTTCGTTGTTGCCGAAGTCCGGTTTCGCAGGTGCTC
>CAYJLL010000071.1:0-8270 GCA_964370955.1 uncultured Rikenellaceae bacterium
GGATCATTATGATGAGTGTACTTTCTCTTGCTGCATTTATATTTATTTGGTTCTTCTACAAACGCAGTTTCAAATCCATACGCTCTTCGCTAGAGGAGCTAAACGATATTCAAAACGAGCAATAATACACTAAAAATAAACAAATTATGAAACACTTTAAAATTAAACTTCTTCTGGTAGCCCTGCTGCTAGCACCCTTTACGCTTCATGCACAACTGCTCTATGAAGTCACTGGCAAGGGACTCGAAAAACCATCCTATATCTTAGGCACTCACCATTGCTTTGACTATACTTTCACCGACAGTATTCCAGGCTATAATGATGCTTTCGAGAGCGTTGAGCAAGTTTATGGTGAGGTTGATATGGAATTGATGAAAAGTCCCCAGATGATGATGATGTTCCAAAAAATGATGATGATGCCCACCGATACCCTCCTTAAAGATTTAGTTTCGGCAGAGGACTACGCCTTTTTGGATACACAAATTAAAAAATACCTAGGCGAGAGTGCTAGCATTGATGCGCTTTCGGTTCTCAAACCCTCGGCTATTTCGGTACAACTTAGCATGATAGTTTCGAGCAAAATAATCGGCAAGCCTATGGGTTTTGTGGCTATTGATGCGCAGGTTCAGAACGAGGCTCGCAAAAAAGGACTTAAAGTCGGAGGTCTTGAAACCTCTGAATATCAGGCGAATTTGCTTCTTGGCGAAAGTGTCGAAGATCAAGCAAAAGATCTTGTACGCACCCTCAAAGTAGGCGATTTGTATGAGGATGCTAAAGCGCTGAGCGAGCTTTACAGGGCGCAGGATTCCCAAGAGCTATATAATTGTATAGAGAATAATATCCAAAGCAGTGCTAAGGATCAAGCAGAACAGGATGAATTGCTCGAAAAACTATTGTTCGAACGCAACCGCAATTGGATGGCTCAATTACCCGAGATTTTTGACTCAGGGAGCACTATGGTTGCTGTGGGTACGGGTCATCTCCATGGCACACAGGGTGTGATTACGCTTCTAAAGGAGAAAGGCTACAAGGTTAAAGCTGTGAAATAGCACTAGTTCTTAGCTTGCACATTTAAGGAAATAATACTTCAAAGGCGATATGCAATTTTGCATGTCGCCTTTTTTTAGTTAAGTTTGTGGAAAGAAATAAATGCAAGAAAATGAAAATTGGTATAATCGGAGGTGGCGCAGCAGGCTTTTTTGCCGCTATTAATCTAAAGGAAATGTCACCTAGTGTGGAGGTCACGATTCTAGAGGCGGCCGCACGTCCGCTGCAAAAAGTTGGTGTCTCAGGAGGAGGTAGGTGTAATCTGACTAATACATTTACGGGTGGTGATAGCCTCTCTCGTTTGTACCCTCGTGGGGAGAAGATTGTGCGCCGAGCGTTTAAGATATTTAATCACTCTCAAGCCTACCAATGGTTTGAGAATCGTGGAGTGAAACTGGTAAAACAACAAGATAATTGTGTTTTTCCACGTTCGCAAGATTCAGGCGAGATTATTCAATGCTTTTTGAATCTAGCGCACCAATCGGGAATTCATTTGAAGTTGCAACATAGAGTGATTTCTATAATAAAAATCGACCAACACTTTGAGGTAGCAACCACCGAAGGGGTTTTTCATTTTGATAGAGTAGTGGTAACCACAGGCGGATCGCCCGTTGAGGATGGCTATAATTTTTTGCGCGAACTTCCTTTGGAGATCATCAAACCCTTGCCCTCGCTTTTTACTCTTAATATTCCCAATAGTCCCCTCACGCCCCTCATGGGCATAGTGGTACCCGATGTGATTATGGGGATTGCTGGCACTAAGATACGCTCAACTGGCGATTTGTTGATAACCCACTGGGGGCTGAGTGGTCCAGCTGCTCTTAGGCTTTCGTCCTACGGGGCAAGACTTCTGAGTGAAAGAGCTTACTCAACAACAATTCTGATTAACTGGATAGGAGAGACTGCTCTAAATGAAGTTACCTACGAGGTTGAGCAATTACTTCAAAACAACGCCAAAAAAATGCTTAGCTCCCTGAGGCCCTTTAATCTGACAACACGAGTGTGGCTGCATATTTTGAGTCGCTGTGAGCTCTCACCCGAACGTCGCTGCGGAGAATTAGGATCGAAATCAATAAATGCTATAGTGCGAATTCTCACCAGTGATGAATATGCCATTAAAGGTAAAGCCAAACACAAGGAGGAGTTTGTAACCTGTGGTGGAGTCTCTGAGAGTTCCATTAACCTATCTACTCTTGAGGCTAAAGAGTGCGAAGGTTTATATTTTGCAGGCGAGGTTCTAGATTTAGACGCAGTCACAGGTGGCTACAATCTTCAGGGGGCTTGGAGTACGGGCTATGTAGTTGCTACCAATATTGCCAATCAATTAAAGTAGAAAGTTGTGATTCTCTTGTCGTAGCTATAGACGCTCGCTAAGGTGACTCCAAGGCTATATTCAAGGTGCATAGAAAATTAAACTATATAAAAAAGGCTTCTGTTTTTTTACAGAAGCCTTTTTTATCTAAGTGAGATACTAGAGTGTCTCAGGGAGTTCATCCATTGTCCATTTGCCAGCGATTATGCCATTCTCTAGCAATAATGCGCCTCCAGCTGGATGTTGTATCATGGTGCGTATCAATGTGAAATCGCTATTATAGCTCTCAAATCCTTGAGGTAGGCTTTCCAATGGGCTAGAGCTAACCAGTACAACCCTTACGCCTTGATTGCGCAACATTTCGAGTTGCTTGAAATCTATAGCTTGGGGGGTGTTGCTCACAACGAGTAATACTTTCGCGCTAGAGAGCACCTCTTGATGTAGATCCTCGCCCTGAGCGTTGATTAGTGGCAGCGAGCTGATACCAGAAACTTCTTGAGTGATCTGCTCTAGCTCTTGGGTGCGGCTATCCACAAACTCCCACTTGTTTGTGTCGTACCAAGTGGTGTCGCTAACCTCAAATTCGTGACTCTCTCCCGTTTCTAGGTTTTTGTATATCAAGATAGTCTTGCCCGTGGGTGTGCTCACCATCGCCTGCTCTAGCTCATGAGGTATGTTTACACCTAGTTTAAATGGCGTGGCATCGATGAGTGGCAGGTTGAAACTTGAATACAGCGGTAGCACAAACGATAAACAGGTGTATGCTGCTAATTGCATGTTTTGCACTCGAATTTTACCTTTGTATTGCTTTCTTGCCCTAAACAATATAAGGGCTGGGATCATAAACACAATATTCTTCGAGAAGGTTGCCCAGTTAGATATTTTCCACAGATCGCCAAAGCACCCACAATCACTCACAGGGTTGTAAATTGCTATCCATAGGGTCAAAAGTGTGAAAAAGCTCATTAGCCAAAAGCTCGCAACATAGCTAACTCTGCGATATATTCCTCCAAGGAGCATTAAACCTAGCAGGGTTTCTAGCGCAGGAAGAGTAATGGCAGCCACTGGCGCTAGCCCCTCTAGAAAATCAAGTGAAAGAGCCTCGAAATAATCACCAAATTGAATTGAAAGCCCAAATGGATTAATCGCTTTGGTGATCCCTGAGAATATAAAAAGAACACCAAGAGCTATCCTCGATAGGGTAGTGGCGAGGTTAGCGTTTCTCGATTTCATGGCGAATCAAATTAAAAGTGTCCTGAGGTGAGCTCATATTTCCTTGATTGTCCGAACAATCAATCACACGGAATCTCTCATCCAAGCCCTCACACGAAAGATATTCGACTCTTACACCCTCCTGAAAACTCAAGGATGCCTCGTGGATGTCTTCTTTGCCTTTTAGGTAGTCTCTGTCGTCGCCCTCGCGTACAGTTGTGAGCGATTTTTTGGTGAAAGCAAAAGGTACATTCAAAAATATCGAAAGATCGGGTTGAGGGATATTATTCTGCTTGTATTCCAAATCAAAGATCCACTCACGTAGCTCTTTCTTCTCACTCTCACTTTTGCATTTAGCACACTGGTAGGCGATATTAGAGTACACATAACGATCCACAATAACTATCTTGCCTTCTGCTAACCATCCACGAATCATAGAGGCGGCATCGGCTCTATCGCCTGCATAAATCAGTGCGATTAGTTGAGGATTGACAGTATCTATAGCCCCCAGTTCGCCACGCAAGAATTTTGCAATCAGCTCGCCGTAGATCGGAGCTGTGAATCGAGGAAAATGTAGGTACTCGACCTCTTTTCCTTGGTTTTTGAAATATTCTGTGATAAGGGCAACTTGAGTTGATTTTCCTGCTCCGTCGAGCCCTTCGATTACTATAAACATATCCTTGAAATCTTTAATTATTTTAACATGCTAGCTGCTCTCTTGAGAGCCTCGATTGCAATGTGTACTTCTTGTTGAGTGTTATATGGTGCAAACGATGCTCTACACATTGATTCCACTCCATAGTGGGTCATAATCGGTTCGCCACAGTGAGTCCCACTGCGCATAGCCACACCTAGTTTATCAATAATCTGAGCCAAATCCATCGGGTGAACACCCTCGATATTAAAACTACAAATAGGGGCTTTGCTTTTTGCTGTTCCATAGATTCTCACCCCGTCAATCTCGCGAGTGAGTCTTTCTGCAAATTCAGTGTAAAGCTCGGTGCAATGGGCATGAAGAACGTTTGAGTCGAATTGCTCTAAAAAATCAAGAGCCTTCGCAAATACTATTGCTCCAATGTAGTTTGAGGTTCCTGCTTCAAATTTTAGAGGCAATTCAGCCCAGGTTGAGCCTTTGGTGAGCGAGACTGTCGAAATCATATCACCACCTCCCATAAATGGAGGCATCGCCTCCAGAAGCTCTTCCTTCGCCCATAGAACTCCAAGACCAGTTGGCCCATAGAGTTTGTGAGCCGAAAAAGCATAGAAATCCGCTCTGATATCCTGGACGTTCGTGTCGCAATGAACTATTCCTTGGCATCCGTCCACTAGAAGTTTTGCATCGCTTTGATGAACTATTTCAGCAATGCGAGCTATATCGTTGTTTGTTCCTAGAATATTCGAAGTCTCAGTAATCGCAACTAAACGTGTGCGCTGGTCAATCATCTGAGATAATTTCTCTATCTCTAATTCACCTTCATCGTTAAACGAGAGAACACGTAGTTCCACATCATAACGCTCGCAGACCAATTGCCAAGGCACAATATTGGCGTGGTGCTCCATCTCGCTGATAATAATGTTATCGCCAGCAGTAAAAGCAAGCTGCGAGAAACTATGAGCCACAAGATTGATCGAGGCGGTTGCTCCCGAGGTGAAAACAATTTCACGAGGTGAGTTTGCCCCTATGAATTTGGCAATCTTCGCTCTGGCTTGTTCATACTCAGCCGTACACTCATTTGCCATAGTGTGGATTCCACGGTGGATGTTGGCATTCGAGTGGGCGTAGAGCTGGGCGGCTCGCTCAATCACCATAGTGGGTTTTTGAGAGGTCGCAGCGCTATCCAGATACACCAAAGCCTTACCATTGATTTGGCGAGTGAGTATGGGAAAATGATCTCTAAATTCTTTCATAGCGTGTGACTTAAATTTCCTCTAGTCTTGTTTTAAGTTTCTCGAGTACCACCTCGCGACCATCAAACTCGCTCACACAAGCATTAATAAACCCTTCCAAAAGTAGCGTGCGAGCTTCCTTTGTTGGTATTCCTCTTTGGCGCAGATAGTAGATCGCCTGATCGTCGTTTTTACCAACGGTCGCACCGTGACTACACTTCACATCATCGGCATAGATCTCCAACCAAGGGTGGGTGAGTGCTTTTGCGCCATCATGTAGTAGAATATTGTGGTTTTCTTGAAGGGCAGTGCTGTTTTGTGCGTTGCGCTCTATGTATATGTGTCCAGAAAAACTACTCTCGCCAGCGACCACTCCTTTGAACAGTTGTGAGCTTTCGCACCCCTCAACTAAATGGTTTATTTTCAGGTTATTTGTTATCTTTTGTTGCGCCCCTACCAAATAGAGACCATCGACTCTCACGCTCGCTCCACTGCCTAGTAGATTCACTTGAATATTGCGCGTGAAATCCCCTGCACCCAGATCTAAAACATTCAGATGCAGACTTGAATCCGACGCAAGATTGAATATCAGGCTTGATTGAGTGTTTGAACTGTATTCATTTATCTGAGCGTAGTGCATTTTTGCACCTTGCTCCAGTTCGATAACTCTATCACTCTGGCACTGTCCCTCTGAGAGAGTGTGGACAATATTGCGAGTGAGTCCGGTGTTTATTGTTATTTTTTCAATCTCCATTATCTAAAAATACTAAGATTTTGCGCTAACTGCTCTTTTGAGCTAACGCCAATAATTACGCTAGTGATGCGATCGTCAGTGAGTTGCCAGCGTAGTGCATACTCCGATAACGACATCTCTTGCTGGGTGGCTGTGGCGTGAAGCTCGAGAATTTTAGCTCGATTACGCTCAACCTCGTCAGTTTGTAAGAAACCACTTTCTTTTGCGGCTCTCGAATTAGAGGGAATCCCCTGAATGTATCTATCAGTGAGTTGACCCTGTGCCAAGGGAGAGAAGCTAACGCAACCAAGCCCCAGCTCCTTGTGAACGGCAAAATGCTCAGATTCTGGTTCACGACACAGCAATGAATACTTCTGTTGATCCACAATCACGGGTGTGCGCAGCTCACGAAGAATAGCAACCGCCTCACGTAGTTTATCGGCAGGATATTTCGATAGTCCCACATATAGTGCTCGTCCAGTGCGAACGATATGATCTAGCGCAAGCATAGTTTCCTCCAAAGGTGTATTTGGATCAGGGCGGTGGCTGTAAAATATATCCACATAGTCCAACCCCATACGCTTAAGGCTCTGATCGCACGAGGTGATCAGATGTTTGCGAGAACCCCAATCTCCATAGGGTCCATCCCACATTAAATGACCAGCCTTTGATGTGACTACCATCTGATGGCGATGATTAATTAAGCCATCTTTTAGAACTCGACCAAAGGTCTCTTCGGCTGCCCCTGGAGGCGGGCCGTAGTTATTGGCAAGATCAAAGCAGGTAATACCACTATCATAGGCATTCCAAATTATTTCTTTCGACTTGTTATAGTCATCCTCGGGGCCGAAATTATGCCACAAACCCAGCGATAGTTCTGAGAGTTGCAATCCGCTTTTTCCGCAGTATCTGTATTTCATAGTTTTGGGGGTATTTATTTGTTAATCAACCAATCATATCCTTCAGCCTCAAGTTTTAGAGCTAGGCTCTTATCGCCCGAATGAATGATCTGACCATTGTAGAGCACATGCACAAAATCAGGCACGATATAATCCAACAGGCGCTGGTAGTGAGTAATAACCACAGTTGCATTATCAGCACGGCGAAGTTTCTGAACACCAGTTGCAACTATCCTCAGTGCATCAATATCTAGCCCACTGTCGGTTTCATCCAAAATTGAAAGCTTCGGGTCGAGCATAGCCATTTGGAAAATCTCATTACGCTTTTTTTCGCCTCCCGAGAAACCTTCGTTCACCGCGCGATTCATTAGCTTGTCGCCAAGCTCGACCACCTGCGCTTTTTCTTTCATTAGTTTTAGAAATTCGCTAGCCGTTAGTGGTTTCTCGCCTCGAGCCTTGCGTTGTTGGGCAAGAGCCAATTTCATGAAGTTTACGATTGATACCCCTGGAATCTCCACAGGATACTGAAAACCAAGAAAAAGCCCATCGGCAGCCCTCTGCTCAATAGAACGCTCCAGGAGATCTTTACCCTCAAATGTAACTTCGCCGCCGGTGACCGTAAAACGCTCATTTCCTGCCAAGACCGATGCTAGGGTTGATTTTCCAGCTCCATTAGGTCCCATAATCGCGTGAACCTCGCCAGCTTTCACTGTGAGGTTAATACCCTTTAATATTTCTTTTTCCTCCACCTTTGCGTGTAGGTTTTTTATCTCTAACATTTTGTTTTAATTTTTAGTTTTCAAATTCTCTAACCAACACTGCCCTCAAGCGAGAGTGCTAGTAGTTTTTGCGCTTCCATGGCAAACTCCATCGGAAGTTGTGCAAAAACCTCTTTGGCATAGCCATTGACAATCAATCCCACTGCCTGCTCACTGTCTATTCCTCGTTGATTACAGTAGAATAGCTGATCTTCTGATATTTTAGAAGTCGTCGCTTCGTGTTCGACAGTACTTGTGGTGTTCGAACATTCGATATAGGGGAATGTATGGGCTGCACACTGCGAGCCAATTAGTAGCGAGTCGCACTGCGAAAAATTCTTACATCCATCCGCATTTGGAGCAACCTTAACCAGTCCACGATATGAATTGGTACTATTCCCCGCCGAGATACCCTTACTCAC
>CAYJLL010000072.1:0-8237 GCA_964370955.1 uncultured Rikenellaceae bacterium
AAAAAAAGATGCTCATCTTTCGATAAGCATCTTTTTGGTGCGGATGAAGGGACTCGAACCCCCACGCCTTTCAGCACTAGATCCTAAGTCTAGCGTGGCTACCAATTACACCACATCCGCAGGTGGAAACCAAAGTATATCTTGGTTTTGGTTGTGCAAAGGTAAGATAAAAATTTGTTCACACCAAATAAAATTGCAAAAAAATCGAAAAAAAGTGTGTTTTTGGCATTAATCCTATCATTTTACGGCTTTTTTGACTATCTTTGCACCTTGAATTTGCATCAAAAATTACATCTAATAACATAACAATGAACGTTAAACTAGACAATCAAGCCGACCAAACGGCAGTAATCGCAGTTACTATCGCCCAAGATGACTATATGGGTGAGGTTGAGAAATCCCTAAAACAATACCGCGCAAAGGCAAATGTTCCAGGTTTCCGCCCAGGAAAAGTGCCTATGGGTATTATCAATAAGATGTACCGCAAGGGTGCAATCATCGACTCTGCTTACAAAATGGCGTCGAATGCAGCTTTCCAGCATTTGCAAGACGAGAAAATTGAAACACTAGGTGATGTGCTTCCTTACAACGAGGCTCAACTACCTGATTTGGAAACTCAAACCGAATTTACTTTCGAGTTCCAAGTTGGTCTAGCGCCTGTGATCGCTCTTGAGCTAACGGATAAAGATAGCGTTGAGCGTATCAAAGTGACTCCAACAGAGGAGATGCTTAAGGGTTACACAGACAACTACCTTAGCCGTTTTGGCAAACTAGAGGACGTTGAGGCTGTAACTAAAGATGAGGCTGTGAACGTAAACCTTGATAACACCGACATGAAGATCGAAGATGCTTATGTTGGACTTATCTCTATGAACGACGAAGAGCGCGCGCCTTTCATCGGTAAGAAAGTAGGCGATAAGATGCAGATGAATATCAACGAACTATACAAAGATCCTAAGCAGCGCGCCGCTATCCTTTCTGTAAAAGAAGAGGAGCTAGAGGGTTTGAACCCAGAGTTTGAATTGGAGATCACTCAGATCCGTGCATACAAAGCACCAGAGGTGACTAAAGAATTCCTTGCGGAGGCTTTCCCAGAGGGAGATATCAAAACTCCTAAGGCTTTCACCGCAAAGATGACTGAGGATATCCAAAAAGAACTTGATGCGCAGACTGTGGTAGGTTTCTACAACACTCTTCGTGATATGTTGATCGAGAAAGTAAACCCATCTCTTCCAGAGGAGTTCTTGAAGCGTTGGTTGCTTCAGATCAACGAAGGTAAATTCACAATGGAGCAAATCGAGGCTGAGTTCCCTCAGTTCGCTTTGATGATGAAGTGGGATTTGATCAAGCGTCACATCGCTCAGTCGAACAACATCGAAATCAATAACGAGGACATGGAGGCTGAGGCTAAAGAGATGGCTCGCCAGCAGTTCGCAATGTATGGTATGGCAAACGCTTCGGACGAAATGCTAGAGAATTTCTCTAAGCAGATCCTATCGGATAAAGATCAGGCGCGCCGTATCTATGATTCACTAGGTGATAAGAAAATTTTCGAAATCGTGACTCCTCAGGTGAGCGTAACCGAAAAGACTATGACCGTTGATGAGTATAGCGATATGATGAAGGCAGGACAAAACTAGTCCTTATACCTAATATATATAGTAATCGGGGATTCTTGGATGAAAATCTAAGAATCCCCGATTTTGTTTTTAACACTAGCGGCTCTTGCAAAGCGGTGAAGTTTGAACGCTAGGGTTTGTAAATTAGGCGTCTCGCCCGAGGGCAAAATGATATTAAGAAACGCTATGCGTATTTATTCCTCTTGGAAGTCTACATATTCGCCCACAGAGCGATTCACTGGTTTGTTGTCAGTGGTGGTGGGGGCCTTCTCGACGGTCACTGTTCCTTCTGTGCGCTCAGGACGCCCTGAGCGTGAGGATGACGTGCGACGAGAGCCTGAGCCTGCTTGCTGCTCGAATTGTTTTTGGACTTGGCGCATCTTATAGCGAAGAAATACTTGCAGAATAAAACCCAGAACATAGAATGCAAGAATGATAGTTAGTATGACGCTTATGAATCCCATTGTTAATTTTTAAGATCGTTAGGTGTTGATGTGTGAAAAAATTGAGTTGTCTTTGGTGGGTCATACGAGGTGACCCCATGAATTATGCCACAAATATAGCATATTTTCTTTTTACATGAACGAAGAAAAATAGATTTTAGTGCCTCGAGGACCTATCCTCGGGGGTGTTCTATTACAATTAACTATATGCTCACTCATGCTTAACATTCAGTTAACATTGCATATCTACCTTTGTGGTGTTGATTTAAAAGCGAATAATCTTTAAATCGCTTTAAAAATAAACAAAAATTCAATAATAACGAAAAAACAAAACAATGAAAAAACTATTTACTTTTCTAGCTGCATTGCTTATTTCTGCTCAGTTTGCTTCGGCATCAACTAATGAGATTGCTTCAACTAGCTCTTCGAGCTCGGCGCCAGAATTTAAATCTTCACCTTTTGTAACTATCTTCTCAAACTACCACTATGGTTTCGGCGAGCAGCAATCAAATTCAGGCTTCGGTCTTGATCGTGCTTACCTTGGCTACAAGTTCTCTTATGGTAACTGGAGTGGCCAGGCAACTTTGGACTTCGGCTCAACTGGTCTTAGCGATTCAAAACTTGACCTAGTGGCTTATATCAAAAACGCATCGGTTGCTTACAAGAACAATGGCTTTAACGCTCAGTTTGGTATGATCAAAACCACTAACTTCGCTTTCCAAGAGAGCTTCTGGGGTTACCGTTATATCGGCAAAACTTATATCGATGAGAATAGCTTTGCTCCAAGTGCTGACCTTGGCTTCTCGGTCGGTTACAAGTTCTGCGATTGGTTCTCGGCTGATTTCCAAATGACAAACGGAGAGGGATACAAGCAAATCGATATGGATAATCAGTATCGTTATGGTCTTGGTATGACTTTCACTCCAGCTAAAAACTTCAATATCCGTCTATTCTATGATATCTATGACGAGGCTGCAACCCTAGACAATAAAGCACAGCAAATCTTCTCGGCTTTTGTGGGTTACAAAAACGATCAGTGGTCTTTGGGTGGTGAGTATGTTAGCGTGATGAACAATGATTTCAACGTTGACTTGGATTACACTGGTTTGTCTTTCATGGCAAGCAAAAAGATCTCTGAGAAATTCAATGCTTTCGCGCGCTACGATTATACTACCTCTGATATTAAAAACGCTCCAGACTCAGGCGATCGTATCTTCTTGGGTGTTGAGTGTAAAGTAAATAAGTACATCCGCGTTTCGCCTAACTTCCAGAGCTTCAAGGCTCAAGGCGCAGAGAATGCAGAGTCATTCATGTTCGTGAACTTCCAATTCAAGTTCTAAATCAAATCCCTCTCCAGTGAGGGGGTAATAAAATTGGGGGTGGTTTCTTGAACTGCAAACCATCCTCGCTAAAGAAAAATAAAATTAACTTTTAATGATTTATAATCAAAATGAAAAACTTTAAATCAACACTAGCTACTATGGTAGCAGCAGCAACTGTCCTACTAACATCTTGTGGTGGCGGTTCAGGCAAAGCAGATGCAGGTGCACTAGCGGGTGCAGGTGCAACTTTCCCACTTCCTTTCTACAACATGGCTTTCAAAGCTTATGCTGACACAACAGGAACTAACGTAACTTACGGTGGTGTAGGTTCTGGTGGTGGAATCCGTTCATTGAAAGACCGCACAGTGGATTTCGCTGGTTCGGATGCTTACCTATCAGAGAAAGAAATGAGCGAAATGCCAGGTAAAGTACTTCACATCCCTAGCTGTATGGGTGCTGTGGTTATGGCTTACAATCTTGAGGGCGTAAATAACCTAGTATTGGACGGTGCGACCATCGCTGATATCTACATGGGAACTATCACTAACTGGAACGACGAGCGCATCGCAGCTTTGAACCCAGAGGTGAAACTTCCAGATCTTAAAATCAACCCAGTTTACCGCTCTGACGGATCGGGTACAACCTTCGTTTTCAGTGACTACCTAACTAAAGTTAGCACAGATTGGGCTTCTAAACTAGGAACTGGTAAATCACTTAAATGGCCAGTGGGTGTTGCCTCGAAAGGTAACCCAGGTGTAGCGGGAACTATCAAAGAGACTCCAGCTTCGATTGGTTATGTTGGTTCTGAGTATGCTTTCGCTCAAAAGATCCCAACAGCAAAACTTAAGAATGCTGCAGGTAACGTAGTTGAGGCTTCTTTGGCATCTATCTCTGCTTCGGCAACTGGCGAGATTCCAGCCGATATGCGTGTTATGATCACCAACTCTTCGGCAGTAGACGCTTACCCTATCAGCTGCTTCACTTGGCTACTTGTTTACGCTGACCAATCTTACGATGGCCGCACTAAAGAGCAAGCTGCACTTACTGTGAAAATGCTAAAATGGATGATGAGCAAAGATGCTCAAGATATGACTACCAAAGTTCACTACGCTCCACTTCCAGCTTCTTTGGTTCAGACAGCAATCTCAACTCTTGATGGTGTTACTTTCGCCGGAGAGAAATTGTAAAAGTAGACCAAATACTCTTAACTTCTATAGGAGGAATCATAGAAGGGTAGCTACATTCCGTCACCTGGGGGATAGATTCCCTCGGGTGACGGATTAGTGCTAACTTACGCAGGCAATGATTTAACACTAGCTATTTATTGCCAAATCCATTGCAAGCGTTCGCTCGCATCGCACACTTTTTACTATTTTTGTTCTAAACTTTAATTCTACATGAAAGATAAAATTTTTAAAATCGCCTTGCTCTTTTCGGCTCTAGTGATACTGCTGATCTGCGGAGGGATGTTCTATTCGCTCACCAGTGGGTCGGTAGGAGCATTCGAGCACTTCGGTATCGGTGGGTTCATCGGCGGGACAGATTGGGATCCAACTGACGGTCGTGAAAACTACGGTGCACTGCCCTTTATTATGGGTACGGTGATTACCTCGTTTTTGGCCTTGATTATGTGTATTCCCTTTGCGCTCTCTATTGCGTTCTTTAATGGTGAGTATTTCAGGGGCAAGAAAATTTCGATTTTCTTGGGTAGTGTAGTAGATCTACTCGCTGGTATCCCCTCGGTGATCTATGGTCTGTGGGGTTTCTATGCCATCAAGCCAATGGTTGTTGCTCTTGGGCTGTCAGATCAAGGATTCTCTATTCTAACGGCCTCTATCGTGTTGGCCATTATGATTATTCCCTATGCAGCTTCGCTATCCTCGGAATTTATTTCTATGGTTAACAACGAGCTCAAAGAGGGCGCCTATTCGCTGGGTGCAACTCGTTGGGAGGTTGTCAAGACTGTGATTTTCCCTGCTGCAAGCTCTGGAATTTTTGCAAGCTTTATCCTCTCGCTTGGTCGTGCGCTAGGTGAAACTATGGCTGTGACTATGCTCATAGGGAACACAAACCAAATACCCACCTCAATTCTCGATACGGGTAACTCCATGGCGTCGGTCATAGCCAACCAGTTTGGAGAGGCGGATGGTTTGCGCCTTGAGTCTCTGATTGCAATTGGTCTGCTGCTGTTCTTGCTAACGGCGGTGATTAACTTCATAGGAAAAATGATTATTAAACGTTTTAGCAACTAGAGAAAAGCTATGAAATCAGAACAATCTATACTTAAATTCCGTCAAGGCAAAGATAAATTTGTCTATATTCTTATCTGTCTTTTCTCGCTGTTTATGGCTGTGCCTCTCTTTGCAATCCTAGGGGAGGTATTTATGAAAGGCTTCAGTGAGATCAACTTCGACTTTTTCACCCAAGTGACTCCAACCACCTATGATGCTATGCTGGCAAACGAGGCTGGCGAATCTATCCCAGGGGGTATTGTAAATGGTATCACGGGTACTCTATTTATGGTTGGTATGGCAGCTCTGTTTGCTATTCCTCTTGGTATTTTGGGAGGTGTGTATTTGGCAGAGAATCAAAAAAGCTTCTTCGCTGGCATTATTCGTTTCCTCACGGAGCTGATCCAAGGAACTCCATCTATTATTGTGGGTGTGATAGTCTATGCATGGGTGGTAGTGCCATTCCGCAGCTATTCGGCGCTAGCGGGGGCTGTGGCTCTGGCAATTATGATGCTTCCGCTGATTATTCGCTCGACCGAAGAAACCCTTAAAATGCTTCCAACAACGCTCAAAGAAGCCGCTCTTGCGCTGGGAGGTTCCTACTATAGTGTTATTATGAAGGTTTTGGTACCTTCGGCATTTAGTGGTATCTTTACAGGAACGCTTTTGGCTATCTCGCGTGTAATCGGAGAGACTGCACCTTTGATGGTGACTGCCCTAGGTAGTACGATGATTAACTGGGATGCTATGAGCCCAACATCGGCAGTGTCGCTACTCATTTGGGAGTTCTACAACGACCCTAACCTAGTGAATTTGATTTGGAGCTCGTCGCTGCTTCTGCTGCTATTGGTGTTGGTGCTCAATATCGCGGCAAAATACATAGTCTACCGACGTAATAAGTAACAATATTTGTAAGACATAAGAAAAATGAAAAATAATATATTAGAGATTAAAGATGTCTGTGTGAGTTATACTCCCGGCAAAAACGCTGTGAACCACGTTAGCGCAGACATAAAAGAGAATTGCATCACTGCAATCATGGGACCTTCGGGTTGTGGAAAAAGTACCCTGTTGCGTGCCATCAATCGCATGCACGAACTTTATCCTGGTATTAAAGTTGATGGTCAGATTATCCTAGGGGGCCAAAACATTTTGGAGCTCGACCCAATCAAGGTTCGCCGTCGTGTGGGTATGGTGTTCCAGCGTCCAAACCCATTCCCAACCATGAGCATTCACGCCAATGTGTTGGCTGGCTACTCGCTCAATGGTATCAAACTTGGTAAGACCGAGAAAGAGCAGATAGTCGAAGAGTCGCTACGCAGCGTAGGACTTTGGGAGGAGGTTAAAGACTCGCTAACCAAAAAAGGTACTTTCCTTTCGGGAGGACAGCAGCAGCGTCTGTGTATCGCTCGCGCGCTGGCTCTTAAGCCCGACTTGCTTTTGATGGACGAACCAACTTCGGCTCTCGACCCCATTGCAACCAACCGTATCGAGGAACTAGTAATGGAACTTAAAAAGAATCTCTCTATCGTGATGGTAACCCATAACATGTCGCAGGCGGCTCGTATTTCGGACTACTCGATGTTTATGTACCTAGGGGATTTGGTCGAGTATGACGATACCACTAAGATGTTTACTAATCCAACGGATAAACGCACTGAGGAGTACCTAAACGGTCAGTTTGGTTAATAGTTAGCCCACACGAAATATCTAAACTAAACCTAAAAAAACAGTAAAAATATGCCACTTAAAAGAGATAAAAAATTTAGCAAAATAGGCGCAGACCTATTGGCTATGTCAAAAGTCGTGTTCAAGCAGTTGCAGCACGTCAAAATGCAATTGAATCCCGATATTCCTAATACAACAAGCACTGAGGATGCAGCTCAAAACGAGCTGATACTCGATGGATTTGAGGTGAAATTGCGTCGTAATGTAGTAAACGCAATGGTGCTTTACACGCCACGTGCTCACGATATGCGTAAGATGATGACCTGCTATGATATTGCCATCAACCTTGAGCGTATGGGTGACTTGATGATGAATATCACTCGTCACATCGAGAATATCAACATCAATGGCGAACTGTATCGCGCTATGCTACCCAAGATCAACCAATTGCTCGAGACAACCGACACGATGATCAAAAATGCAATCTATTCTTACTCGTGTGAGGACCTTCAGCTAACTCGTAGTACTATTGACCTGGATGATGTTGTTGATAATCTTTTCAAAGAGCTTCGCAATGAGCTGCTAGAGAAAACAGCTGATAAGAGCCACTCTCAGGCTGAACTACGTGAGTTGCTTTCTATCAATGGTCTAGCCTATAACATAGAGCGTATTGCCGACAATGCAACCAATATCGTGGAGGCTTCGATCTATTTGATCGAGGGTCGCAATATTCAGCACGAAAATTCGCTGGACGGCGTGGAGTAGTTTATAACTTCAGTTTAAAAACAAGAGCGACTTCCTTTCTTTTAAGAAGGGGGTCGCTCTTTGTTGTATTTGAGGGGTGCAGTGATACTTGTGGCCACTGGGCTAGGATGTATGGCGTTTTATACGACTTATTTGCCTTTTTAGGGCGTGCCGCACGGGGCTAAAGAGCGGGTTTAACTTTAGTTAAAG
>CAYJLL010000073.1:0-8152 GCA_964370955.1 uncultured Rikenellaceae bacterium
CGTAAGCGAAAAAGCCATCCCTAGGTCACTCAAGGTAAACGAGTTATTTGCTGTACTTGCTGTATAGGGTTGTTGATTTATGTCCATTGAGTTGGAGGTCAAATAGTTGCTTGTTCCCTCACCAGCAAAGCTAAAAAGCGCAGTGTTTCGTCGTACAGAACCCAAGGCTGCAGGATTTAGGTAGTTGATCTTAGCGGGATCATAGAGTGCTACACCTGCTCCACCCATCATTTTGCTTGATAGGTTAGCTGAAGATGCTAACTCCCCTAGCCCATACATCGAATAGGGGGAGAAAACCACTGGCGTTGAGTTTTGCGCACCAACCTTCGCTACGCTCATCAAAAAAATCGCTGCTATTAGAAAAAATCTATATCTCATAATTAACTATCTTTTTCTTATTTTTTATGTTCTTATATTCACCAAAGCCAATTACCCCTCTGAAGATAATCTTTAAGTTTACGCCTTTGAGATATTATAGCTCAATATCATATCAAGCCCTTTGGGAACCAAGTGATAATCGACAAAGGTCGCATTTTTTATTGATTTAACAAAATATTTCGCCTCGCCTCCTGTAAAAATTACAGTTTTTTGAGGATGTCTTGCTAAATATCCTTCTATTTCGTAGAGCATCGAATTAAACACCCCACTCTGTATTGCGCTGTGCGTTGAGTCTCCCCATTGCTCATTTACGCTTTGGGCCTCGGGCTCCAACAGAGGCAACCTGCCTGTTTGACGGTGAAGTGCAAGCAGGCGAGAGGAATAACCCAAGGAAATATTCCCACCTAGATACTCTCCTTTTTCACTCACAAAATCTATGGTCATCGCAGTACCCAGATCAAAAATCATAAGCTCCCTATTGGGCAATAGCTTCCATGCGGCTACTGCTCCTGCGAGACGGTCGGCTCCAAGGCTTTGGGGGGTTGAATAAAGGTTCTTCAAAGGCACAGGGGTTTCATTTGCCTTAAAACGTATGTAGGTTTCAAAGTTCTCTTTGAGGTAGCTCTCTAGGGTTGGGTCACTTTGACGCGTTGTTGAGAGAATTACGCCAGCAAAATTGTGCTTAGCGTGCAATTGTTCCAAAAACTCAACATCGAGAAAAGTAAGAATTTCGTTTTGCAGAATTTCTCCCCCCTGGAAAACACTCACCTTATAGAAGGTGTTCCCTATATCTAACACTAGATTTTTCATAATTATTGTAGCGACAGCTATCTTAGTTGGATAATATTTTCTACAACTCTATTGCTTTAGCTTTGAGTCCCAAGCGTTTAATCTCTTCGAGCACTATAGGTAAGGTGTGATAAAGATTGCTTGAGGCTTTCACAGAGTCGTGAAAAACAACAATCGAGCCAGCCCTCAGATGGGGTACAACTTCTTTCACGCAGCGCTCAGGTGAAACCACACGAGAGTAGTCGCGAGAAAGAATATCCCACATAATGAGGTGATACCGCTCGCTCAGACGTTTAATCTGCGAGCGAGTAATTCGACCATAGGGTGGACGTATCAAATTGCTACGAAGGAAGGTGTTTCCAAGATCTACATCCTCAACATATCTCTCACATCCCATACCCCAGCCTTTGTTGTGGGAGTAGGTGTGATTGCCAATGGCATGGCCGCCAGCTTGGATTCTATCTATTAGCTCACCGTGAAGCTCGGCATTCTTACCTATACAAAAAAAGGTTGCCTTTGCGTTGTATTTCTCCAATTGCTCCAACACCCAATCAGTCACAACGGGCGTTGGCCCATCGTCGAAGGTCAGAAAGATGCTGTCGCTAGAGGGCAGCGACCAGATGAGCTGCGGAAACATCTTTAGTATGAATTTTGGTGGACGAAAATACACAAGAATTCTTTGTTTGGTTCCTTTTTTGTTTGATAATTGATTGACAAAGGTATTTATTTTATTAACTTTGTCAAAATATTTACGGGCTTTTATCACCGCTTATCGTGATAAAGACTCTAAGACTTTGCTCAAACCAAAAGCCACATAGAACTTATGAAACAAGTAACCCTATTCACTTTGCTCCTAGCGGCACTATTCTCGTGCGCGCCATCTCGCAAACCAACAGCCACAGGGCGTTCAAACGAAATTTTTGTTATCTCCTCTAAACCCATCTATCAGGGGGTCATCGGCGACACTTTGCGCTCAATATTCTCAACCCCCGTGGAGTGGCTAAATCAGGTGGAGCCTATCTATGATCTGTATCATACTCCGCCCGCTGCGCTGAACAATATCTCACGCCGCCACCGCAATATGATCTTTGTGAATATCGACTCTACCCTCACATCGACCACCCTAACCAACACCAAGGACAATTATGCTCAGAATCAATTGATTTTCAATATCGATTCGCCAAATGCAGATTCTGCGGCGGTCTACCTATGGAAAGCTCGCGAGACTATGATAGAGCTATTCGATCAAGCGGAAGTAAAACGCTGGGTGGATGTCACCCGTCGTAGCGGTCAAGAGGATATTGAGCGTTTGGTTCTTGATAAATTTGGTTTTCAGATGTCTATCCCCCTTGGTTTTAGAGTCAGAGTCGACAAGCCAGATTTCCTTTGGCTAGACACCGCAATTCCATTGGGTACCCAAGGTATTGTGATCTACAAGATTGCCGACCCAGGAATCATTGACAGCACCTTCTTTGTCTCTAGTCGCAATGCAGCTATCAATCAAATCCCAGGACCAGTGGATGGCTCGTATATGAGCACTGAGGATCTAATTACCCCTATGACCCACAACGAAGATATTAACGGTAATCAGTGGTTTATCACCCAAGGTTTTTGGACTGTTGTGGGCGATTTCATGGGAGGTCCATTCGCAAACTACATCACCATATATGATGGAGAGATGATAGGGATTGACTTTTATGTCCAATACCCCAAAGAGGGCAAACGCAAATATATGCGCCAACTTCAATCCATACCCCATAATATTATCCTAGACTCTGTCTTTGTTGATCCCAACAAAGTTCAAGAGCCCACAAAAGAATAAAAAAACTAGCCTTATCAATAAACTAGATTAAGCATTGAAACCAGAAAAACTAATTGCCTCGATCGAGAAAGTCGATCAAGTAGCGCAACTACTAAACTCTAGCGATCAAACCATATCACTCAAGGGCGTTAGCGGATCGCTTATGCCTGTACTCACTGCACTGAATGCCCAAAAGAGCAATACAGTGCAGCTTGTGGTGTGTGATGATGCTGAGAGTGCAGGCTACTACTGCAATGATGTGTACAATGTGCTCTCACTGTGGGGAGATGTTGACGAGGGGGTTTTTCTGCTACCTAGTTCCTACAAACGTTCGATGGTTCTAGGGAGCGAAGTGCCCGCAAATGTGGCTGCTCGCACCTCTGCTCTATCAGCAGTGTCGTCTTTTTTGAGCAATCCCAGTGGCGGTCCTATGGTGATTTGCACCTACCCCGAGGGCTTGATTGAGATGGTAGCTAGCCGTGAGAGGCTCAATGAAAACACCCTCAGACTGGGTAGTGGTGAGAGGGTCGATAGAGAGTTTATCGAAGAAACCCTTCAGAGCTACGGGTTTAAGCGTGTTGAGTTCGTTGGCGAACCTGGCGAATATGCCACACGTGGGGGTATTCTTGATTTGTTTTCTTTCTCCAGTAACACTCCTTTTCGTTTAGAATTTTTCGACCAGGAGATAGAATCTATCCGCAGTTTTTCGGTCTCAACGCAGCTATCGCTTCAAAAAGTGGAAACCATTGAGATTGTTCCCAATATCAATTCCGATGAGCACGATTTTGAACGTGTCTCGCTGGTGGACTATATCGGCTCAGAGGCTACGATGTGGCTCATTGGGGGCAATAATACCTTTGCTAAGATAGACGAACTGCGAAAAAAACTGCTTAAAACCCTCGATGAGCCTAGCACTATTAACACTCTTGCCACTTCGGTGAGTTCGCTCACCCTATCGCTCGACAAATGGAAGCTCATCACTGCCTTCGGGACGCTTGCCTCTCGCGAACCCATGAGCACCATTGATATGCTCTCAGTGGCGCAACCTTCCTTTGGCAAGAATTTCAACCTATTGGTCGACACCGTGAGAGCCGAAGCCATCAACGGCAAGAATTGCTACATCCTTAGCGAGAACCTTGCGCAGATGGAACGCTTGGAAGACATCTTTGACAGCGTCAAGGGCGAGATTGATTCCAACGAGGGTTTCACTGGCGTTTCGCTCACTCTCCATGGAGGTTTTTCCATCGCTAATCACTTCATTCTCACCGACCACCAGATCTTTGAGCGTCACCACAAATACAAAATACACAACAAGATAGAAAAGAGCGTGGGAATGACCATTTCCGAGCTCAATACCCTAAGAATAGGCGACTTTGTGGTTCACATTGACCACGGGGTTGGTCGTTTCGGGGGATTGGTGCGCCAGATGGATGGCGGAGTACAGAGAGAGTATCTCAAGCTGAACTATCGTGATAATGATGTTCTGATGGTGGGGGTGCACAACCTCAATCGTATCAGCAAATTTAAAAGCTCCGACGCTGAGGTCGCCCCTAAGGTTCACAAACTAGGGGGAGGGGTTTGGGCGAAGGCAAAAGCAGTCGCTAAGACAAGGGTCAAGGAGATGGCACGAGAGCTTATCGCTCTATATGCCAAACGAAAAGCCTCGCTGGGCTTTGCATACTCCCCCGATAGCTACCTGCAGCAGGAGCTTGAAGCATCTTTTATCTACGAGGACACTCCCGACCAAAACTCAACTACACGTGCTATAAAAGTCGACATGGAGGCTCCCCAACCCATGGACAGATTGGTGTGTGGTGATGTGGGTTTCGGCAAAACAGAGATTGCTATTCGTGCGGCTTTCAAAGCGGCAACCGACGGCAAGCAGGTAGCGGTTTTAGTACCCACAACAGTGCTTTCGTTGCAGCATTATAGGAGTTTCACTCGCCGCCTGAAGCGTTTCCCCGTGAGGATAGAAAACCTTTCTAGGGCAAAATCTACCAAGGAGACAAACGAGATAATCGCAGAGCTTGAACAGGGGAAAATAGACATTATCATAGGAACTCACAAAATCCTCAGCAAGAGCGTCAAGTTCAAAGACCTTGGACTGCTAATTGTGGACGAGGAGCAGAAATTTGGTGTTGCAGGCAAAGAAAAACTTCGCCAGTTCAAATCCAATATCGACACCCTAACCCTAACGGCTACTCCCATCCCTCGCACTCTGCAATTTTCGCTCATGGGCGCGCGCGATATGAGCATCATAGCCACCCCACCGCCCAACCGTCAGGCAGTTCACACCGAAGTTCACCCCTTTGACGATGAACTACTCAAAGAGGCTCTCGAGCTAGAACTAGCACGTGGCGGACAGGCGTTCGTGTTACACAACAGAGTGAACACCATAGAGATGACTGCAAACAAAATACGCTCATTGATTCCTAATATTCGGGTTGGCGTGGGTCACGGACAAATGCCTCCCAAGGAGCTTGAGAAGGTGATGATGGAGTTTATCTATGGTGAATACGATGTGCTAGTCGCTACGACCATCATCGAGAGTGGAATTGATATACCAAATGCCAATACTATAATCATAAACAACGCTCATATGTTCGGGCTTTCGGACCTCCACCAGTTGCGTGGTAGGGTTGGCCGAACCAACAAAAAGGCTTATTGCTATCTGTTGGTACCCTCGATCGAGGCTCTCACGGGTGATGCCGCTAGGCGACTGCGTGCCATCGAAGAGTTTTCGGATCTTGGCAGCGGCTTTAATATCGCTATGCAGGATTTGGATATTCGAGGTGCTGGCAATATTCTAGGGGGTGAGCAGAGTGGCTTTGTGAGCGACATTGGTTATGACACCTACCAAAAGATTATCAATGAGGCGGTCGCCGAGCTTAAAGCCGAACAGGGACTGGAGGTCGAGGATTTTGCGACAGACACAATTATCGAGAGCGATTCATCCGCCTATCTTCCTGATGAATATGTTGGTTCGACCAACGAAAAAATACGTCTATACCGTGAATTGGATGGCCTCTCGACTGACGATCAACTCGAAGCCTTCATAGAAAGACTAACCGACCGCTTTGGTTCTCCTCCACCCCAGGCCGAGGAACTATTTGATGTGGTGCGCCTGAGGGCAGTTGTACAGAAAATGGCAGTGGAAAAACTCACGCTCAAATCCTCGCGTGCAACGCTCTATTTTAGTGACAACGACAAACATCCTTATTACAGCTCACCATCGTTCCAGAACCTTCTGGGTGGTGTTGCAAAGCTAGGGGATCGCGCTCGAATCACCAGCAAAGGGTCGAGAGTTGTGCTATCGTTTTTGGGTGTTGAGAGCTTCGAGGGCCTAAGGAGAGTGTTGGAGAAATTTTTTGAATAAATTTTCAATGATTTTTGCTCTCAGAGATACTTAATTCAGAAAATATTGTTGTATCTTTGGAGCATAAAAATGTTCAATGTAAGTATAAATTAAATCTAAAACACATTAAGAATAATGAACACACCAGAGAATCTAAAGTACTCAAACGACCACGAATGGGTGAGCGTTGAGGGTGATGTTGCCACTATCGGTATCACTGACTTTGCACAAAGCCAACTAGGTGACATCGTCTTTGTTGACGTTGCAACCGAGGGTGAAACCCTAGAGCAAAACGAAGTTTTCGGTTCAATCGAAGCCGTAAAAACTGTATCAGACGCATTTATGCCAGTATCGGGCGAGGTTATCGAGTTTAACGAGGCTCTAAACGACGCTCCCGAAACAGTAAACCAAGACCCTTATGGCGAGGGTTGGATCATCAAAGTAAAGATGACTAATCCATCAGAGGTGGACGCTCTACTGAGCGCTGCTGCTTATGGCGAACTTATCGGATAATTTTCGACAAACAAAATCAACAAACCAATAAATAAAAAAACAAAAAAATGAAAGTAACAGTAGTAGGCGCAGGTAACGTAGGCGCAACTTGTGCAAACATTCTAGCCGCTCGTGAAGTGTGCTCTGAGGTAGTATTGCTAGACATCAAAGAAGGATTTGCTGAAGGTAAGATCCTTGACACTTTCCAGTGTGCAACTCTTATGGATTTTGACACCAACATCACTGGTGTGACTAACGACTATGCTGCAACTGCAGACTCTGACGTTGTGGTTATCACTTCTGGCCTTCCTCGCAAACCGGGTATGACTCGTGAGGAGCTTATCGGAACTAACGCAGCTATCGTTAAGAGCGTTTCTGAGCAGATCCTTAAGTTCTCTCCTAAGGCGATCATCATCATCGTTTCTAACCCTATGGACCCAATGACCTACCTAGCTCTTAAGTCTACTGGTCTTCCAAAGAACCAAGTATTCGGTATGGGTGGTGCTCTTGACTCAGCTCGTTTCAAGTGCTACTTGTCTAAAGCTCTTAACCTAAACATCAACGATATCGATGGTATGGTTATCGGTGGTCACGGTGATACTACTATGATTCCTCTAGTTTCTAAGGCTAGCTGCAAAGGTATCCCTGTAACTTCACTTGCTGATGCTGCTACTCTTGAAAAAGTTGCTGCTGACACTATGGTTGGTGGTGCAACTCTTACAAAACTTCTTGGTACTTCTGCTTGGTATGCTCCAGGTGCTGCGTCGGCTTACGTTGTTGAGTCTATCGTTAAGGACCAGAAGAAAATCATCCCTTCTTGCGTTTACCTAGAGGGTGAGTACGGTCAGAACGATATCTGTATCGGAGTTCCAGCGGTTATCGGCCGTAATGGTGTTGAGAAAGTAATCGAGATCGAACTTACTGCAGAAGAGAAAGTTCTATTCGAGAAATCAGCAGAGGCTGTTCGCGCAACTAACGCTGTTCTTAACGAGATCGGAGTACTTTAATCTTCCCTTTTCTTAAGAGGCGATAAGGTTTAAGTGCCCAATAGGCTGTAAACTTCATTGCCAAATACATAAGAGCTTGCTATCCATTGGTTGGATGGCAAGCTCTTTTTTTTGTCGCGTCTACTGCACAGGCAATAGGGCTTGGAGAGGCATAGTTAGATTCAGATGATAGTGAATGTCATTGACACCTATTCCAGTTTGGATGGCGCACCGCAAGGGGCACAGAGCGGCTTTAACTTCAGTTAAGACGGTTGCCCCTGTGGGGGGCGGTGCGCCCGTCTCTTTGTATTGACTATAATCGGTGGCAGAAACCACAGTAGAGCATGCGCA
>CAYJLL010000074.1:0-4461 GCA_964370955.1 uncultured Rikenellaceae bacterium
TAGTTTCATTGTTATTTACGTTGTTTTATCTCAAGGATATCGCCTTCAGTGAGCTCTAAAGCTTCGTTGGGATAAATCACTAGATGTTCGCCTTGAGTTGTATGCTTAAATTTAATCGTTTGGTTATTTAGTGTTAGCTCATATGATTGAGTCCCCGATATTTGAGGTACTAGAAGCTCTTTTAGCGCCACACTGCCCCATCTGATTTGCAGGGAGTTTGATTGCTCATTGGGCTGAATCTTTTGCGAGAACAATCCCCAACCCTGTGCGGTGCTAAAGAATGAACGGTGATCTTTCTCGTTCCATTTGGGCGAAAACCCTATCACTCCCTTTGGACCGTCATACTGAAAACCCTGCAAGGCCAGCAGCACCGACCAATTCGCCAACGAGCGGCTGTAAAACTGCCCACATTCATCATCTCCAAAAGGATTGCCTGTGAAACCGAAATTTCCCCATGCATCGGTGAATCCCTCTCTCTTGCGCCCATCATAGCGAATCGCTCCGCCATAGAGCAACACAAGAGCTTTTTCTAGCTCTCCTCGCTCAATTAGCGATGCTGCAATGGTATATTCATGGCTAGGCCACACCTCGTCCGAATAGCCAGGTGCTCCTTGGGGGCGAGAATCCTTGGGCCATGTAGTGACAATTATTCCAGGTTCGGTTCTAAGTGCAAAACTTCGGGGCGCTTGTTTGTGATACTCAAGGGTGCTTTTGTAGTTATAGCGAAAAACTGAATTAAAAGCAGAATCAACACGCTCACGTGGGAGAATATCTCCCAAATCGAGTTGATCTGCCCACCATTGCCCTAGGAGTTGGTCAGTATGACAACCACTCTCGTAGTCATTGGCACGATGCAGGGTATCAGGCACTTGAATATAATATTCACCATTCCATAGTCTTTGATCTTGCATTTTGGTGCTTATCTCAAAAAGCGACTGCCATGCGAGCGCAGATTGAGGGTCATCACACACTTTTGCCATCTCAACGCCTGCTTTAAGAGTTGCAAGATACAGTGAGGTCAAAAACGAAGCGTTGCCACTCATTCCACAATCGTAGGTAGTATGCATATTACCCTCGAGCCATCCATCTCCGTCAGCATCCCAAGTTTCAACTAAATAGTTGATAGCCTTACGCACAGCACCATATTGCCCTTTGAGCCAATCGCTATTAGGGCTCAACAGATGCTCACGATAGGTCGAAAGAATATCACCACACTGCCCGTCAAAGGCATGCGACCCCGAGGGTTGACGATAGGGAATCTGCCCATCCTCTTTAATCATTCGATAGCCCTGCTCACGGGTAGAGCGAGCAAGCGAAGGGAACAATCGTGCATGTGCCTGCGCATAATGCCACACATGGTTGCAGTTTCCCGAACACGACCCATCGACCGAGCCTGCTCCTTCCCACAGCCCAACATAGCCATCTTTGTCGTGGAAAATAGTGCGACTTCTCAAGATAGACAACTGCGAACTAAGTCTTTCAGTGAGCCAACACGGAAGCGAACTTTGATATAGAGTCTGTTGAAAGTCACGTGATTGCCCTAATAGTCGAGTCCAGTGGGTTGTAATATAAGCATTTAACTCATCGATGCTCGAAAAAATATTTGCATAATAATTGCCATCGCCTTCCCAGCGACCACCACCCCATGCATCCCATTTCTCGCCATTGTAGCCGCCGTTTTTACCATTGGGAAAATACCAACTTAGAGCAAGATTAAATTCTCTGCTGCTTGAGGCTTTAACTTTGGCACCAGTTGAGAGTGCTGCGCTATAAGTTAAGCCTTGAGGCGAGGGCTGGGTTGATTCAATCACTTCAATAGTACCACTTTGACTAAACTGCTCTAAAAGCTGCTTTTGGTCATCCCAATGAGCTGTGAGTTGAGTGTTTTTCAGAAGTTTTTTATCATCGTCTATCACCATCAAAGCCATTGCACCGAAGTGCTCATCATTTTGTGGTATGGTCGATTCCATCACCACCATAGCTGCGTTCTTGGACTTTTCGATATGGTTAAAATTGCCATGGAAATACTCACCACTATTACCCTGCATTAATTGGCGAGCGAGTGAATTTGCAAACCCTTCGGCAAAAGAATCGCCTTCTGTTGGTTTTCCTGCTTTAGAGAGCCCCACGCCATTGAGCTGAGATGCCAAAATCCTCACATCCACCTCCTTAGAGCTTGGATTATCCACTATCACCTGATACATTGCAGATGGAATACTCGAATCGTCCAAATTCAATGGGATAAAGGGGTTAAACACCCTGAGTGTTACATTCACAGGCAGTTCATCCTCGAAAATATAGTCTATAAAAGGGAACTCGCTTTTGATTCTCACCGCTGCCATCCCCTTTATCGCCCCTACATCTTGGGTTTGAAGCGCACGCACCTGCACTCCATCCTCGCTTTGGATGCGTATCAACATGAAACTATTATCCAGAGCGTCGTGTGCCATATTATTAAATATCTGCCAAAACCTCGCCCTTGCAGTGCCATCAAACTGAATACACCCTCCACCAATGCCTCCAACGGGGAATTGAATTGCTGAGAGATATTCATCCTCGTAGTAGTGCGTTGTGTCGTTCTTAGGGTCGTTCATCTGGCTCACAAGCGTTTGGTAGCGATCTCGAAGATGAGCCTGATTTTCGTGGGCTTGCCCTTGGTTTTCCCCAACCTCTAGGGTACGAGCAACCTGAGCGCCGCTTGTGAATACAACTCCAAGAGTGAAAAACACTAAGATAATAGTTTTATTATAGGTCATTTTCTTTAGGTTTTGATGTTATTGCTTTGCCCAGCGAAGTTCTGCCATAGTCACCCCATGGGTATTGAGCACCGACGCGCCCTCGGGGCCACACGAAGTGATGTAGGTCTTGCCCTTGTAGTCAAACACCTCGGCAGCGTGGCCGTACATAGTGGTCAGAGTGTTATTGTAGTAGTCAAAATTATTTGGATCGTCCGAAACAACAACTATAGTTTCGGCATAGCGTCTATGGGCATAGGTAAAGAACATATACCATAGTCCGTTACGCTCCACTAAGAAAGGCGATTCCATTAGAGTTGCCCACTCGCAATCGTTGATACCTAGAACAGTTTCAGGTTCATCGAAATTCACGAAATCTTTGGTGCGTATGCGCAATATCTGTGATTGTTTGCCGCCTTTGTTGCCCGTTGCAACCACATGTATCCAGTATTTACCATCATCGCCCTTCATTATATGAGGGTCACGAGTTCCTATCCAAAGGTTGTCGGGAAGGATGGGAGTTTTGGTTTCCTGCCAATCATACAAATCATCCGACCAATAAACCTCCAATCGGCGAGGTTCACGCCAAGTCTCGACCACCATAGCCCAACGTCCGCTCTCATCGTGCCACACCACATAGGGCGCACCCACATATTCTGTTCCTTGGGATTCGTCCAATGCGAATGGCTCTCGTTTCCAGCCACTATCTGCGCTCTGCGAAGTGCAGTGCCCTAGATAGGGGTGATAACGATAAAGCTCCTTACCCTCGGGTGGGAAAGGATTATTAATACCAAACCAATGCAGAGTGCCGTCTTTGTCCTCCACAAAGCAGTGGTCATTGGTAAACCACCTCTGCCCCATAGCATCTTCGGGAGCAGCCTCTATCACCGTTTTACTCTCGCCCCAGATATAGGGAATCTCAGCACGTTCCAAAACGCTAAGTTTTTCTTGTTTAGTGGGTTCACCACCACATGCTGTTAGGGCTAGAATACTAGCACAAAAAAGAATATTTTTCATTTTGTTTGATTATTTTGTTTGATTATTAACGACATCCTCCACACTGCGTGCGATTGGATGAAGTGCGCCAGAGGTATCGCCGCTATCATAGTTCGAAGTACCCCCTGGGAGCATATAATAGTAGCACGTTGGGGCATAATTTATGATAGCTCCACCTGTCCAATGCCACATTTCCATATCAAAATCTAGAGATTTCTCAAAGGGGATGGCATCGAGAGTACGAAAACGAGTGTTGATAGTGTAACCCGGTGCTAGGTTTCCATCGCCTATGGGCTGAGAATAGATGGGATGAACGTAGGTTTCGGGGCGACACCATGAATAACCGTAGTAGTCCTCGGTACCTGTGCCAAAATGAGAGGGAAAATTCTCTCCATCCACATATATCTTTTCATCTCCCTCGCCCCACCAAGCATATCGCCCTTCAGGGGCTGTATTATAGATAGAAAGCACATCGCCAACATAGACGCCCTTACCTTTGAGATCCACATAGTTAATATCTCTCAAACCTTCGCCTTGCCCTTCCATTCCTCGCCAGCCTTCGCCAGTTGAGACACTAGAATATTGATGCCACGAAGCCCCAAAGTACATACTGTGCTCGCTCCAACTATAATCACACTGCGAGAGTTGAACATCAACCTCTACGCCCTGATCAGAGAGATTTTCAAACTCAATTTCGCAACTCCTTTTAAAAGGCATAATCCAATTTGAG
>CAYJLL010000074.1:4471-8146 GCA_964370955.1 uncultured Rikenellaceae bacterium
CTCAAAACTTTTGTTTTCTCATCGACACTTTGACGCATGGTTTTGCTTTGACGATAGATATGACCCGTTGAGAAAAAATCACCCACGGGCACCCATACAGTCTGCTGCCCGTCAAAGCGAATCTTCATCACAGTTGTGCGCAGAGCACTCTCCATATCTGAGGCTTTGAGTCTCACGCTAAGAGTACTCAAAGCACTACCCTCGCCCTCGATTTTAAGGCTTTCGCTTTGCTTTGCAGCCAAACTCTTTCCCCACGATATATTGTCGCTCACAGGTGGAGCAATTAGTTCACTGGAGCTTAGAATGGCGTTGGCCTGAGCTATCTCTTTGGCATATTCTTCGAGTGTCTCTCTCGAGAAACTTTCCACTTTCGCCTCGCTTGTATAGGTGCGATAGTTGATATTATAGTAATAACTATGCCCCTTGCCATGCTCATTTAGAGCATCACTCTCAAGGGTGATTTTACAGCTTTTTGCATAGGGGATAGGCATATAGAGGTTATATGAACGCAAAGTAGAATCGGATTTCTCTGACACAGAAGAGCTCAGAGGGTAACCAATAGTTTTATTGCGCCCAACCACATCAAGCGCATAACCCTCAAGAGCGGGGATAGTGTCGCCATCTATATAAAAACGCAAAACAGCCTTGCGCAACTCCGCTCCAACAACAGTCATCCAATAGCGGGTCATCACCCCGGGGCCTTTAGCATCATAGAGTACAAACTCACGTCTGCCACTGTTTTGTTCGACACCCAAGAAATTTGAATAATCATGGTTACTAAACCAGCTCTGGTCGTTTTTGTCGTTCTTATCGCTCGCGCGGTCGTAACTACTAAATTGCTTTGTGGTGTAGGTCTGCTCGGGGAAATAAGTTATCGCCTTGGTATCGACCATTTCCTCTAGCAGCGTTGCGATGGTTATGGTCTTATTGGTGCACGAAAGTAAACCTAGCACTAATGAAAGTGCTAGGAAATATTGTTTTCTCATGGTCCTTTAGTTTTATTTTATAAACTTATAGACACGCTCCGACATTTTGGCATCGCGAATCTCACGAGAATGAAGGGTTGGCAAGTTGCTCGAAGGGCGATCCAAGTAGAAGTAAGCAACCGAGCTCACATCATCACGGCGATAGTAGGTCGTAGACACATTATCAGGGAAGTCATCATCCATAAAATGAGGAGGATTTTCCATATCCAAATAACGCTTGCTGGCATCCAAACCATCTGCCTCCACATACGACCAAAGCACCTCAAATTCTGCACCCTTAGCATGCATCTCACGCAGTTTCCAACGCACAGCATTACCCATGGTCTGAAGAGTCACCTTACAACCGCTGTCAAAATACACAGGATCTTGCAGGTGGTAGCGATAGAAGGTATATAGGCAGTTTTTATTGTCAGTGATTGGCGCCCCTTGGTGCAGAGTAGTGAATTCACCTTGACCCCAAGCCGTTCCGATATAATCTTCGGTACCTGTTCCACAAAGTGTCGGATATTTATCATCCTCATCAAGATAGATTTTCACTTCGCCCTCACCGAACCACGAATCACGATACACGGTGTCACCAATAAAACCAATGTGCGAGCCGATAAAGCGACCCTCGCCCTCGACTTTTGGCAAAATCTCATAGTCCACACCTAGGTCGGTGCGCAGATTGCGATTCCAATAAGCATGGAAGTAAAGCGCATCTTCGGGCAGAGCATCCACTTTCAAGAAATTAATCTTGTAGTAGAACATAATCATAGTGGGGGTTTCGTTCACAATCTCTATCTTGGCAGCCTTGCGATAAGGCATCTGAATAAAGCTATTGTGTGAGCGAGCCTCGGGGTTTGAGAACAGAGCTGTCTCGTATTTGCGGTACACCCCTAGAGAATTACCAAAAAACTCGGCAAAGGGCACCGAGACTGCTGGTTTATCCTCACCATCCCAATAGATATTAATAATCACATTGCGACGCATGTCTTCATTCCAAATAATCGAGTTTGCCGACCAGATTTTGGTAATGATACCCGCTCCAGTTTGATCAAAAATAACATGTTTTGAGTTTGGAGCAATAAGAGTGTAGGCATCACCCTTGGCGCCTTTATTGGTTATTCCGCCTTTGCCGGGTTCGCCCGTTGGATTTTCGGCACTCACCCAGCGGGTTTCAACTCCCTCGGGAGCTTTCATCGAATACTGATTGATTGCCGCAAGGGGGTCATAATTTTTGGATGGCACGCCACACGAGCCTAACAGAAGGGCAAAGGCCACCCCAGAAATAAGGTTAAGTTTCATAATGTTTAGGTTTATTTTATGTTGTTAAAGCTATATTTACATTCCAACAAGTGGGTTTGCATTGAGACCTCTTCGCCTTCGATTTGTTGCATAAGCAGCTCACATGAGAGTTTCGCAATCTCGGGTATAGGTTGCTCCACGTAGTCTATCTTCCCCGAGCTAACATAGTTGTAGTAATCACTCTTATCAAAACTCATAAATTGCAGGTCATTCCCCAGTACGATTGATCGACGTGTGAAAGATTTAATAGCATGCAGAGCAACATTATTTGCAGCACACACCACACCATCCAACTTTGCATCGCTGGCTAGAAGTTCATCTACAACCACGGGTATTTCAGCCGCAATCTGCGATCGATTCACTATCTTCACAAGACCCTCATCAAACACACCAGCCTCCTGCATAGCATCACGATAACCATCATAGCGAGAGCGAATTTGAATCAATTTACTTTGGTAACTCAAAAAGCCAATAGATTTACACCCCTTTGCAAGCAATTCCTCAGTCGCACGTCGAGTTCCAGTGTAGGCATCCGATAGCACACTACAAGCCTCTAGCTGCGGATAGTAACGATCCACCAATACAAAGGGCATACGCGAAGTTTTGAGACCCTCAACGACCTCTTCCCCATCCTCGGTAGGAGCAATCAACAAGCCATCAACTTGACGTGTCACTAGTTGCGACACCAAGGCTTCCATTTGCTCTATATCTTCATCGGTATTAACAATAATAACAGTATATCCATAGGCTGCCATTTCTTTCTGGACATGATAGCAAAGAATAGAGAAAAATGGGTTGGTAATATCAGCAACCACCAGTCCTATCATTTTTGATTTACCACTCTTAAGACTCTGTGCCAACAGATTGGGCTGATAGCCCATGCTTTTAGATTTTTCTATGATTCGCTGCGCTAGCTCATCGCCCACCCGCCCCGTATGACTCTTAGAAGAAAGAACCATTGAGACTGTGGCTGTTGACACACCCAAAGCCTGCGCTATGTCTTTAATTTTAACTTTTCCCATGACTAAATTGATTGGTTAATCGATTAACATTGCAAATATATGTTAAATTAATCGATTAACCAAATAATATATAAAAAAAGGCACACTCTTTTTGAGTATGCCTTAGGGAGAAGGTTAAACGATAAACCCTCGATTATTATTTTGCAGCTTTTGCAGCAGCGGCAGCAGCACCACGAGCAGCACGTGTCATACGAACAGCACAGATAGCAGTAGTTGCTGGAGTTAGAATAGTTAGATTCTCGATGTTTAGGTCACCAACGAAGATTGATTTACCTAGACCTAGAGCTGTAACATCAACATTGATTGCGTCTGGAAGGTTCTCCTCTAGAGCAGAAACGAATAGTTTGCGCTTAGCCAACTGTAGTTTACCACCAAGCTTA
>CAYJLL010000075.1:0-8131 GCA_964370955.1 uncultured Rikenellaceae bacterium
TTCGAAGAGCTTGGGACTATGCTTGTTGCTATGGGAGTGGATGCAATGGAGCAGAGTGACTATAAGCGTGACGAAAGCATTGATTCCCTATCAAGAGGTTATGCCAACTCTGGCGGAGTTGCAGCGGCTGTTTCGGCAGCAGTAGGCGATAAATATAAAATGGAGCCCGTAGTGATTAATGGCATCACAAAAGCAACAATTAGAGACCTTAAGAGCTATGTGAAATCTTGCCCAGGGAACATGGTCGAGGTGATGGCGTGTGAGGGTGGCTGTGTGAATGGGTGTAATGTCATTGCAAATCCCAAGATAGCAACACGTCAGGTGGATGCTCTTGCAAAACAATAAACTATAATAATTAAAAATGGAAGCAAAAGTAACAGAAAAAATATACTGGATTGGAGCTAACGATCGCCGCAAAGAACTCTTTGAGAATATGTGGCCCTTGCCTAAGGGTGTTAGTTACAATAGTTTTTTGATAAAAGACGAAAAAACAGCCCTGCTTGATACCGTTGAGCTTGGCTCGCACAAAGAATTCATCGGAACAATAGATGCTTTGCTTGATGGACGTGAGCTAGACTACCTGATCATCAACCACATGGAGCTAGACCACTCGGGAGAGATTGAAAGCCTACTGCAGCGTTATCCCAATATGCAGATAGTGAGTAACGACAAGGCCTTTAAAATTCTTGAAGGTTACTTTGGCGAGCAATCAAATAAAATGTGCATCAAAGATGGTGATACTTTGAATCTTGGACACCATGAGCTGAAGTTTTACTTCACTCCGTTTATTCACTGGCCTGAGACAATGATGACTTTCGATACAACCGAAGGTGTGCTATTCTCTGGCGATGCGTTTGGAAGTTTTGGAACGCTTGATGGTGCAATTTTCGATGACGAAATGGATGCTACTAAATACGAGGATGAGATGCGCCGCTACTACTCGAATATTGTTGGGAAGTATGGAAATATGGTTCAAAAAGCATTTACGAAACTGCCAGTTTCGGATGTAAAAGTTATTTGTCCTCTTCATGGACCGATATGGCGTGAAAACCCAGCATGGGTTGTGGAGAAATACGACCAGTGGAGCAAAGGTGAGGGTGAAAAAGGTGTGATGGTTGTCTATGGGTCTATGTATGGTAACACGCAGAAAGTAGCAGAATATATTGCTCGAAAGTTAGTAGAATTTGGGGTGCGTAACGTGGTGGTGCACGACGTAAGCAAAACTCATCTTTCATACTTAATCTCGGATCTATGGAAGTGGGAGGGCGTAATTTTGGGCTCGTGTGCCTATAATGCACAGATGTTCCCCAAGATGGAGGCTTTCACTCGTGAGATTGAACACATGGGGCTCAAAGGTCGCAAACTTGGATTATTTGGCTCGTATAGCTGGAATGGTGGGGGAGTGCGCAACCTGAAAACCTTTGCCGAGACTATCGGTTGGGAAATGGTTGCCGAACCTGTTGATATTATGGGTCGTCCAACCGCAGAGCAACTCTCTGCCTGCGATGCCATCGCCGAGGCCATGGCGCAATCTGTTAAATAGGCACTAATATTTAAAACACAGTAGATATATATTTATATAACGATCAACAAAATGAAAGTTACAGCAGATTTGACAGCCCTAGCTATGGGCTCAGGCGATATGGAAGTGTTCGCAACACCAGCAATGGTAGCATTGATGGAAAATGCGGCAATGCTTGATGCGCAAACCCACCTCGAAGAGGGCGAAACAACCGTGGGTATCTATATAGAAGTACACCACACTCGTGCGACTCCACTTGGCGACGAGGTATCAGCAGTGGCGACACTAACCAATAGAGATGGTCGCAAATTCGAATATGAAATCATCGCCTCAGACTCAAAAGGTGAGATCGGGCGTGCCGTTCACCACAGATTTATGGTCATTCGTGATAAATTCTTGTCGAAATTGTAGAAAATTCGAGACAAAATTTATACCTTTGCACTGTATAAAATCAAATACAACTAAAACAACATAATTTTTACAAAAACAAGATGGAAAAAAAATTCCCAGCAGGTGTACTCACCGGTGAAAAAGTAGGACAACTATTTGCCTATGCAAAAGAAAAAGGCTTTGCAATTCCAGCCGTTAACGTGACTGGTACTGACACAATCAACGCTGTTATGGAGACTGCAGCTGCGCTTAACTCTCCAGTTATCATCCAGCTATCGAATGGTGGTGCTGCTTTCTACGCAGGTAAAGCTCTTAAAGGTGAAGGTCAAGCAACTGCTATCCTTGGTGGTATCTCAGCTGCAAAGCACGTTCACACTTTGGCAGAGGCTTACGGTGTGCCAGTAATTCTTCACACAGACCACGCTGCTAAGAAATTGTTGCCTTGGATCGACGGTCTCTTGGATGCATCAGAGAAGCACTTCGCTGAGACTGGCACTCCACTTTTCTCTTCTCACATGATCGACCTTTCAGAGGAGTCACTAGAGGAGAACCTTGATATTTGTGCTAAATACCTAGCTCGTATGTCTAAAATGGGTATGACCCTAGAGATCGAACTTGGTATCACTGGTGGTGAAGAGGATGGCGTTGACAACACTCACGTTGATCAATCTAAACTTTACACTCAGCCAGAGGAGGTATGCGAGGCTTACGAAAAGCTAATGGCGGTTTCTCCAAACTTCACTATCGCTGCATCATTTGGTAACGTACACGGCGTTTACAAGCCAGGTAACGTTGTTTTGAATCCTAAGATTCTTGACGCATCTCAAAAATATATCCAAGAGAAGCACAAAACAACTGAGAAACCAGTTAACTTCGTATTCCACGGTGGTTCTGGTTCGACTCAAGAGGAAATCCGTGAGTCTATCAGCTATGGTGCAATCAAAATGAACCTTGACACTGATATGCAGTGGGCGTTCTGGGATGGTATCCGTGAGTTCTACGTAACTAACGAAGGCTACCTTCAGAGCCAACTAGGTAACCCAGAGGGTTCTGACAAGCCAAACAAGAAGTACTACGATCCACGCGTTTGGTTGCGCAAAGGTGAGGAGTCTATCGTTGCTCGTTTGAAGCAGTCGTTCGAAGACCTGAATTGTGTAAACGTACTATAAATCCGCTGCGAGTAGCAAACAAGCGATTTTGTGCACTTCCCTTGATCCCGAAATGCTCATTTACCAGAAAGTAAACTGCGCTTTCGGGATCTTCACGAAGCACCCAAACTCATCTTGCTATCTACTCTTGACATTGAAATTTGATTAATACATATATAAAATGAAACCACAAAAAGCAATTGCAATCCTTACAGGGGGCGGTCCAGCTCCAGGAATGAACTCAGTAGTAGGTTCTGTAGCAAAAACTTTCCTTCAAAAAGGATACCGTGTAGTTGGTCTACACGAAGGTTACGCTAGCCTTTTCACTAAATCTCCACGCACAACCGACATCGACTTTATGTTGGCTGACGATATCTTCAACCGTGGTGGTTCTTTCTTGAAAATGAGCCGTTTCAAACCAACTGACTCTAACTTCGAAAATGATTTCAACTTGGATCTTTTCGTTGAGAACAACATTACTCTACTTGTGACTGTTGGTGGTGACGACACTGCATCGACTGCAAACCGTGTTGCGAAGTTCCTTCAATCACACAACTACCCAATCTCAAACATCCACGTTCCTAAGACTATCGATAACGACCTTCCACTTCCTATGAGTACTCCAACTTTTGGTTACCAATCGGCTATGGATCAAGGTTCTACTATCGGTCGCACCGTGTATAACGATGCTCGTACTAGCGAAAACTGGTTTATCGTTGCTGCTATGGGTCGTTCGGCAGGACACTTGGCATTTGGTATTGGTACTGCTTGTCACTATCCAATGATCGTTATTCCTGAGATGTTCAACAAAACTGAGATTACAGTTGCTAAGATCGTTAACTTGGTTGTATCGGCTATCATCAAGCGTAAGATTATGGGTATGAACTACGGTGCTGCTATCATCTCTGAGGGTGTATTCCACTCTCTATCTGATGAGGAGATCAAGAACTCAGGTGTAGTATTCTCATACGACGATCACGGTCACCCAGAGCTTGGTAAAGTGTCTAAGGCTCACATCTTCAACGAGATGATCGAGAACAAACTTCAAGAGCTAGGTGTATCTGTTAAGTCTCGTCCAGTAGAAATCGGATACGAGGTTCGTTGTCAGACTCCATGTGCTTACGACCTTGAGTACTGCTCATTGTTGGGTATGGGTGTTTATGAGCTATACTCTGAGGGTGTAACTGGCTGTATGGTATTTGTTGATACTGAAGGTCACGTTAAACCTTTGTACCTAAGCGATCTTCAAGATCCTCAAACTGGTAAAATTCCACCTCGCTTGGTAGACGTTAACTCTACTAAGATCAAAATGGTTGTAAACAACATCCTAAACGCTATCACTGAGGACGATTACACTCAAGCGCAGATGTTCGTTAAGAATCCAGAGGAGTTTGACTTCAAGAAAATTCTTAACTGGTAGTTTTTACAAGCGTGAATTTTACGCTTTAGAAAATAATTCCTACTTTTGGGATGGCAAACTTATGTTGCCATCCCTTTTTTATGCACAATTTTTTACATCGATTCCAACAAGATCTTAGTGAATTTATACTTCCAGAGAAATTCACTAACCCCTTCAGCTACCTACCTCATCCCTTAGTTTTACTTGCAAAGGAGCAAGTAGCCAAGTATTTAGCAACTAAAACTGAGTTTAAGCGTGTACTTGACGCTGGGAAAATGCTGGGTGTAATGGTTGTTAGAGATTCAAATGGCGAGCTAGGTTTTTTGGCAGGATACTCAGGACGTACAATTACAGAGGATAATGACGATTACTTTGCACCTGTTCTTTTTGACCCAAATGCTAGTGAGTATTACATAAACGAAGACAAAGAAATAGGCAAACTGAGTGAAATTATTGCATACAAGGAAGACTCTCAAGAGTTCGTAGAGCTATAAAAAGAGTATTTAATAAAATCGGAATTTTGGAAAGAGAAAGTCAATAATCTTACTCGCACCTATAAGGAGAGTAAAGCTATGCGTAAACAATTGCAAAACTCCAGCTCCGAGTCGGCTTGGGAAGATTTGGCAAGAGAAAGTCAGTTCCAAAAAGCTGAAATACGTCGTGCTAAAACTCAAATGAAGGATGAACTTTCTGTGTTAGCACAAAGTATTTCGAATTTTGAACATGAGATCCAGCAGCTAAAACAATCTCGAACTCATCGCTCTAATATGCTCCAACAATGGATTTTTGCTCAAACTAAGGTGTTTGATGCTCATGGTCGTCAGCGTGATATGCTAGAGATTTTTAAAACCAACTTTCCCGATTTTCCACCTTCAGGCGCTGGTGATTGCGCAATGCCCAAAATGCTCAACTATGCCTACGGTAATTCGCTTGAGCCTCTCTGTGTTGGAGAATATTGGTGGGGCGAATCGCCCAAGGGGTTAATTCGTCGTAAGGATGAATTCTATGGAGCGTGCAGTGGAAAATGCAAACCAATTCTAGGGTTTATGCTTCAGGGCTTAGATGTTAACCAGAGCAGAGTAGAGAGCGAAATTGAAAAAATCACGTCAATAAAAATTTTATACGAAGATGAACATTTAATAGCGGTAGATAAACCTAGTGGTTTGTTATCCGAACCTGGTTTGGTCTCAGATAGTTCTGTCGTGTCACTTATAGCAACACTTTACCCCCATAGACCTAAAGTATTGATTGTTCATCGCCTAGATATGGCAACCTCAGGTGTGCTTGTGCTAGCATTTGATGAACTCACCCAGAAAGAACTGCAAAGACAATTTGCCAATAGGGAGGTAAAGAAAGAGTATGTTGCGGTGTTAAATGGTCTGATTGCTCATGATCAAGGCAATATAGAACTGCCCTTAAGGGCAGATTTGACTAATCGCCCCTATCAAGTTGTTGACTTCGAAGATGGTAAAACATCTTCGACTGTTTACAGAGTTGTGAGCAGAGAAAATGGTAAAACTCGCATAAAATTCTTTCCACTCACAGGGCGAACACATCAATTGCGTGTACATTCTGCACACAAAGATGGTCTTAATGTTCCCATCTGTGGCGATTCTCTCTATGGAAGTTCGGGTGAAAGACTACTTTTGCATGCAAGAAAACTTAAATTCACACACCCCATCACCAAAAGGGTAATCACAATAACGAGTAAAGTCCCTTTCTAATCGCTTGCAATAGTGGATTAGCTGCAAATATTTTTCAAGATACGAATATTTTTAATTAACTTTGCCTTTTGTATAAGCAACTACAAAACCCACATGAAACGTAAACCCAGCGACATAAAACGCAAAATTATACTCGGCTTCCTCTCAATTGGAATCCTGCTATTAATCTCAGGGATTCTATCATCCTTAGAGTTAGTTCGTTTTCAAGGCTACACTCAACAAATGCTTCGCTTAAATCAAAAAAGCAGCGAACTCAGCAGTCGACTCCTCGATGCAATTCAAAGACAGAATGTCTCTTTGCTTCAGAATATAACCGACACAACCTCAGACTATCGTCACACGATAGAGGCTGCGCGAAAAGATTTTGAAATTATTCACCTGCAAGCCCTTACGCTAGACCCAGATAACGATCTACTGATCAAAGTTACTGAGGCCAAAAAGAACTATGACGATCAAATCAAATCACACCAAGTTGATTCTATGAGCGTTGCATGGTTCAATAAACTCTACAGAACCCACTATGCTGAGGTCTCTCGAGCAATAAAAGCATATATTGTCGACTCCCAGGTAAAGCTTATTGAGCACACTGAAGAGCTTAATGGTAATGCTTACCGCTCAACTATGGTGGGTATCATCGCGCTAATTAGTGGCGGGGTTTTGATGTTTATGTTCTACTACATGATACGCAAGTTCTTCCTTGACCCACTACAAGAGATAAGACGATCACTAAATAAATATCTTCAGTTTAATCTACCCTACGAGGTGACTATTATCACAAAGGATGAGATGTATGATCTCAACGACAAGATCTCACAAGTAATCACCAAAGCCAACAAAGGAGAAAAATAGACATGAAAGGCACAACAGTTATACGTTACGTTGGAATGGTGGTGCTGCTTAATGCAGTTTTTATGCTAATTTCTGCATTAGTGGCATTGTTCAATGGGGTTGACACAAGCTTTTTCCCTCTCTTGATGAGCTTTATCATCACCTCGGTTGTTGGTGGCTTTCCACTAGTATTCGTTCCCAAAGAGCGCAGATTGGTCTCTAAGGAGGGCTATGCAATTGTGGTGAGTTCATGGATAATGGCTTGTGTCACAGGTATGTTGCCTTATTTGATTTGGGGCGGAGAATTTACGCTTATTAATGCATTTTTTGAGAGCGTATCTGGTTTTACTACCACAGGTTCTACCATACTAACCGACGTGGAGGTACTACCCAAGGGGTTATTGTTTTGGAGATCAGCAACCCACTGGATAGGTGGAGTAGGAGTGGTTGTTTTTGCACTTGTGATACTACCCTCAGTTGGTATGACAAAGATTACCCTTACGAGTTTTGAAATGTCGACTCTAGCGAAGGATAACTTTCAGTACAATTCAAAGAAACTGTTTAAGGTGATTGTTTTCACCTATGCAGGATTGACCTTGCTTGAAACTATTCTGCTTTGGGGAGCAGGAATGACGCTGTTTGATGCAGTCTGTCACTCGTTCTCGACCATTGCAACTGGTGGACTCTCGACCAAAAATGCAAGTATTGCTCACTGGAACAGCCCAATGATTGAAACTATTATCACGGTATTTATGGTCTTGGCTGGTACTCACCTTGGATTGATCTACTCAAGTGTAATGGGTAGTCGCAAGAATATGCTACGCAGTGAGGTATGGCGTTATTATATAATCAGCATGGCTGTTGTGTCGGGTTTTGTAATTTACAATCTCATGAGCACGAATATCTACCCTAATTTTTGGGACGCATTTAGATATGGCACTTTCCAGGTTGTGTCTTACACAACCACCACAGGATTTGCTTCGGCCGATGCCTCAAATTGGCCGCCACTTTCGATGTTGTTGATGATCTTTGTGTCCATACAATGTGCAATGGCAGGATCAACCACAGGAGGTGTAAAATCCGACAGAGTGCTGGCTATCTACAAGGCGATTAAGGCTCG
>CAYJLL010000076.1:0-8107 GCA_964370955.1 uncultured Rikenellaceae bacterium
CGTGAAAGTGAAGTTCGTTGACGATGCAATGAAAGCATCTGAGGCTGCTGCAGCTCTACAACCAGGTGAGGTACTATTGCTAGAGAACCTTCGCTTCTATGCTGAGGAAGAAGGCAAGCCTCGTCTAGCGGACGATGCAACCTCTGAGCAAAAAGCAGAAGCTAAAGCGGCTCTTAAGGAATCTCAAAAAGGTTTCGTTAAGACTCTTGCTTCTTATGCTGATTGCTATATCAACGACGCATTTGGAACAGCTCACCGTGCGCACGGTTCGACTGCTCTTATTGCTGCTTATTTCCCAAATGACAAGATGTTTGGTTACATCATGGAGAACGAGATCAAAGCGGTTGACAACCTAATGACCAATGGCGAGCACCCAGTTACGGCTATCGTTGGTGGTTCGAAAGTATCTTCGAAGATCACTATCATCGAGAACCTACTACCTAAGGTTGATAACCTGATTATCGGTGGTGGTATGACCTATACCTTCGTTGCAGCTCAAGGCGGCAAGATCGGTTCTTCGATCAACGAGCCAGATATGTATGACACAGCTCTTTCTATTTTGAAGAAAGCAGACGAGCTAGGCGTTAAGATTCATTTTGCAAGCGACGACCTAGTGGCTGATAGCTTCTCAAACGATGCTAACACTCAGATCGTAGCTTCGAACGACATCCCTGACGGATGGCAAGGTTTGGACGTTGGGCCAAAGACTATCGAGAAATTCGCTGAGGTTATCAAGTCCTCTAAGACTATCCTTTGGAATGGTCCAGTTGGTGTATTCGAGATGGAAAAATTCTCAACAGGTTCTAAGGCTGTGGCTCAGGCTATCGCTGACGCAACTGCTGCTGGTGCATTCTCTTTGATTGGTGGTGGCGACTCTGTTGCTTGTGTAAACCAATTCGGATTCGCTGACAAAGTGAGCTACATCTCAACTGGTGGTGGCGCTATGCTAGAGTGCCTAGAGGGTAAAGTTCTTCCAGGTATCGCTGCGATCATGGAATAATCCTTACGATAGGGCGATTAATAAAAACGGCAAGTGAGCTTAAGTGCTTACTTGCCGTTTTTTTATATCAATACAGATGGGGGTGACGTTATGTCTATCACCTGCTTCCTCAGTTCCCCGAGTGTCTCTAGCGCATCTTACGACGATAGCGGACAGTCACTAGTGAGAGTAGCATAAGGAGCATTACAAAGAAAGAAATTCTAATTACAACATCTCCCCATACACTATAAAAAGTACGATCTGTGCGAGCATAAATCACTCCTTCCACAGCTCCACGCTCGTCCCATCCTAGCGAGCCAATGATTTTGCCTCGTGGATCAATGATGCCCGATCTGCCCGTGTTTGCCGAGCGTGCTATCCATCGACGATTTTCTATGGCCCTCAGGCGTGAGATATGAAACAAACCCTGATAGCCTGGGGTGTCGCCCCACCAGCCATCGTTAGAGATTACAAAAAGAGCCTTGGCTCCTCGTTTTATGTATTCAGTGCAAAACTCACTGTACAATGCCTCGTAGCAAATGGCGGTTCCTATCCCATCGTAGACTTCTCTTCGCTCAGAGCGTGCGAGGTTGCCGCTAAATCCCCCAAGGTCGAGATTGATAAGCTCAGATATACTATTAAAGAAAGAGGGGTAGGGCAAAAGCTCTGCTCCCACAACTAGTTTAGCTTTATGATAGATATCCACCACCTGCGAAGAGTCTATCCATAGTGCGCTGTTGTAGCCCTTGAAGTGGCGCATTGTTGCACCACTGCGTATAGGGTGGCTGTTGTAGTCGGGTTTCTCGTCAATCTCTAGCAGACGGTAGCTTGAGGCTCCGATTATCATTTCCGATTGAGGATTATCCGTGGAAATAAACTCGCGAATCTTGGCGATCTGCCCATCGCTAGAGGTTTGATGGAGCCAGAGCGATGAAAGAGCTGTCTCGGGGGCAACGTAGTAATCGGGCTTCACGCTAAGGGAGGATGCCAACTCTAAGATGATATCTGTTTGGGCTGACTGCGAAAGAGTTGAGAATTTCTCTTGATAAGGATCTATATTTGGTTGGAGTACTGCAACACGAAGTTCGTCTTCTTGTTTTGTTGTCTCATCAAAACCCCACCACATTCCCAGTGATACAGCGATAGGGATAAGCACCACGGCTCCCCACAAAGCCGCTGGGCGCATAGAGCGTTTGCCTTGCAGAAATTGAACAGCCACAAAACTGAGCATCACATTGCTAATGAGCGCCCAAAGTGAACCTCCGAAAACTCCCGTGATACTATACCACTGAACCAGCTCCACCCCTCGTGCGAAGCCATTGCCGAGAGTTAACCACGGAAAACTAATGTCTCCATAGCTGTATGCCGCCTCCATCACCAACCACCAAGTCACAAATAGCGACCACTTGACAACGGGCGCAGCATTGCGAGTTAGTTTGTGCCACAGAGCAAAAGGCAAGAACATAAAAATCATTCCCACCACAGGGACCATCACAAAAGCCAGAGGGGTCGCAAAGCCCACCCAAAAGCAGCTCATCGCTATCCACAGCACAAAGCAGAGTGCTGCCCACCACAAAAATTTCTTAACTCTCTCTCTTTGTAAAACCAAAAGAGGAGTCAAACCCACTAGTGTCAATGCAAAAGCGCCATCGATGAGCCATGGCAGGCTAAGAAGTAGTGCGCTCAGGCAAGAGAAAATGAGTGATCTCAGAGGGCTGTCTTTAAGTAATAAGGGCATAGCGAGTGTGGTTCTAGGGTTTATCAAAGTGGATAATTTGCAAAAATAAATGAATAATAGAACATATCAAAAAAAGATAGCTATCTTTGTAGCGTGAGAATCTAAAGTATCCACATTCTTGACACAAATTAATGGATTATCTACACTCGTTTATAATTGGAATTGCCTCTGGTTTGGTGGCATCGGTGCCACTAGGGCCCATTGGGGTGTTGTGCATACAGCGCACCTTGAGTAATAACCGCTTTAGTGGAATGATTTCGGGTTTTGGCGCTGCCACAGCCGACACTCTCTTTGCCATTTTGGCAATTTTCTCTCTTTCGTATATCAACTCTTTTATCGATAAATACAATTTTTGGGTTGAGATTATCGGGGGTATTATAGTGGTTGCCTTTGGTCTTTCGATCTATTTCAAAAAAGTAAAGGACCCATCGGCCGAACGCGGTGTGAATAAATCCAAGATGGACTATGTGAGTAATTATCTTTCGGTGTTGCTACTGACGCTGCCAAATCCTGCTTATTTCTTTGTGTTTGTGTGGGTTTTTGCGGCTCTTGGAGTCGGAGGTCCTGACCAGGCATCTCATTGGCACGACATAGCGGTTATCATTGGTGTCTTGGTGGGTGCTTGTATGTGGTGGTTTACACTCACTTTTGCGGTCGACAAACTTCGTCGTCGTTTTAATGTGAGAGGTCTGTGGTGGCTGAATAAAATCTCGGGAGGACTGATATTCTTGTTGGGCGCGTGGGCAATTATTGGAGTTATGATTTCCTTGATTCCTCACCTTGATTTCTAAAAACTGGATAATATATTCTATGAGCAATAAAAAAATCACTATCGCTATTGATGGTTATTCATCTAGCGGAAAATCTACAGTTGCAAAAATCGTGGCCCAAAGGCTGGGTTATCGCTTTATCGACACAGGAGCTATGTATCGCGCGATCACTCTATATGCACTCAAAGAAGGACTTATCTCTGATCTGAGTAAACTCACCCAGAGACTTGAGAGTGTCGATCTAGGTTTTGAGTATAACCCCGCTTTGCAGCGCAGTGAAATTTATCTCAACTCTCAGTGTGTGGATAGCCAAATACGCTCGATGGAGGTGAACGAAAATGTAAGCTCGGTGGCGCAGATTGCGGCGGTGCGCGAGAAACTAGTGGCGCTACAACAAAAGATCGGACGCGATGGGGGTGTGGTGATGGATGGTCGTGACATCGGAACTGTTGTATTTCCTGATGCGGAGTTGAAAATATTTATGACAGCCTCGGTTGAGGTTCGTGCTAAAAGGCGCTACGATGAACTGATTGCAAGCGGAGCCGTCGATGTGAGCTATCAGGAGATAGCCGAAAATATCGCAGCTCGTGATTGGGCAGATGAGAACCGTGATCACAGCCCTTTGCGTTGTGCAGATGATGCCATACGTGTGGATAATAGCTCAATGAGCATAGAGGAGCAAGTGGAGTGGGTGTTCGAGAGAATCTCTCAGCTTGGACTATAGGGCTTAGCCTCAAGAGATATATATTTAAAAGAAGAGAGCAGTAAGTTAATCTTACTGCTCTCTTTGTGTATAGTCCTTTGGTTGTGGTGGGCTCGTTAACACTAACTTGCAAGGCACAGTTAGAGCCAAATAACAAAAGATGCTTTGTGTCCAGTTCGAGCTAAATGATCACAAGTGCCGTTGGCACCTCCAACTGTGTCTTTGCAAGGTCGAACCGCAAGGGGCGAATAGCTGGATTTTACTTTAGGTAAAGACGACCACCCCGCTGGGAGATTGCCCGTGCGGCTCGCACCGGTTCGTCCGTCTGTGCCAGCTGACGCTTGCAATGGTTCTGTCTAGCTCCTAAAAAATCACTGCCCGTGCGGTTCGCATTTGCCTAAAACTCTGCGTTCTTTGGTGTGCGTGGGAAAGGAATAACATCACGAATGTTAGCCATGCCCGTCACAAAGAGCATCAAACGCTCAAAGCCAAGACCAAAGCCTGAGTGAGGCGCAGTTCCAAAACGGCGAGTGTCCAAATACCACTGCATGTGGTCGAGAGGTACTTCCATTTCGGTCATTCTTGTTTGAAGTTTGCTAAGGTCAGCTTCACGCTCAGAACCTCCGATAATCTCACCAATCTTTGGGAACAGAACGTCCATAGCACGAACCGTGCGGCCGTCCTCGTTTTGTTTCATATAGAAAGCCTTGATTTGCTTAGGGTAGTTAGTCAGGATTACTGGCTTGTTGAAATGTTTTTCCACTAGGTAACGCTCGTGTTCGCTCTGAAGATCCAATCCCCACGATACTGGGAATTCGAACTTCTCGCCCGATGCTGCTAAAATCTCTATACCTTCGGTATAGTCCAGACGGATGAAATCCTCCGATGCAACGCTCTTTAGGCGCTCGATAAGCTCGCCATCGTACATCTTTTGCAAGAACTCCAAATCCTCCATGCAGTTCTCTAGTGCATAGGTGATAAGATATTTAAGGAACTCTTCTGCCAAGTCCATGTTGTCTACAATATCATAGAACGCCATTTCAGGCTCTATCATCCAAAACTCTGCCAAGTGGCGAGGAGTATTTGAGTTTTCAGCACGGAAAGTAGGGCCAAAAGTGTAAATCTCCCCTAGCGCCAAAGCTCCTAGTTCGCCCTCAAGCTGGCCCGAAACTGTGAGGTTGGTGCTCTTGCCGAAGAAGTCGCTCGAGTGGTCCACTGCGCCGTCTTCACCTTTTGGAATATTGTTCAAATCCATGGTTATCACCTGGAACATCGCTCCAGCACCCTCAGCATCGCTACCGGTGATTAGGGGTGAATGCCAATAGTAGAAACCCTTGTCGTTGTAGAACTTATGGATTGCAAATGCCATAGCATGGCGGATGCGGAAAATTGCCCCAAAAGTATTGGTACGTGGGCGCAGGTGAGCGATCTCACGCAAGAACTCAAGGGTGTGTCCTTTCTTTTGAAGAGGATAGGTGTTGTCACACTCGCCCAGAAGTTCGATCTGCGAGGCTTGAATCTCAAATTGCTGGCCAGAGGCTGGCGAGGGGGTGAGAGTTCCGCTCACTGCAATACAAGCTCCAGTGGTGATTTTGCGAAGCAGCTCCTCGTCGAAATTCGTTGGGTCTGCTACGATTTGAATATTATTGATGGTCGAACCATCGTTCAGAGCGATAAAGGTAACCGCTTTGTTTCCACGTTTTGTGCGCACCCAGCCCTTTACAAGCACTTGGCTGTCGGCAATGCCTGAATTAAGTAATTCTTTGATTTTAGTTCTGCTTATCATAACTGTATGTTTTGTCGAATAAATAATGGGGAGTTCAAAAACTGGTTTGTCGTTATTTGGGAGGAAATTTTGATTGGATTTTTCTGTTTTTTTAGAGCGGATAGTGAGCTATCTAAACTGATAAAACAGAAGAATACGCCAAAATTAACCCCAAAGGGCGATGAAACGATTTTATCTCTCCAAGTTATTTTTTTCGGGTCAGTTTTTTGAACTCCCCTAATATTAGCGCAAAGGTAGTGAATTTTCTGTTTTTCTAGTGCTCACCCTAGGCAAAAAAAAAGATTTTTGTACCTTTGTGGAACGTTTTTTACAACCACGAATTAAAAATAAAATATGAAAATGGAAAAAGTAGTTAGCGGTATTCGCTCCACAGGCAATCTTCACCTTGGGAATTATTATGGAGCGTTGCGCAATTTCATAAAAATGCAAAACGATGCAGAGTGTATGTTCTTTATAGCAGACTACCACTCTCTAACCACCCACCCCGATCCCAAGACCTTGCGTGGTAATGTGCGTAGTATTCTAACAGAATATCTAGCCGCTGGACTCGATCCCGAGAAATCTACTATTTTCATTCAGAGCGACCAACCTCAGGTGGCGGAGCTTTCACTGTTGCTTTCGATGCACGCCTATGTGGGCGAACTGGAGCGCACCGCTTCGTTCAAGGATAAAATTCGCAAACAACCCGAGAATGTTAACGCTGGACTTCTGACCTACCCCGTACTAATGGCAGCCGATATTTTGATACACCGTGCCACCAAAGTGCCCGTTGGTAAAGACCAGCAGCAACACCTCGAAATGACTCGCCTATATGCTCGTCGTTTTAATAATATCTATGGTGTGGATTACTTCCCTGAACCAGAGGCGTATAACTTCGGCACCGAGCTTGTGAAAGTTCCAGGACTGGATGGTTCGGGCAAGATGGGCAAGAGCGAGGGTAACTGCATCTACCTGATTGACACCCCTGAGCAAATCACCAAAAAAGTGAAGCGTGCTAAGACCGACAGCACCCCTACGGAGCCAAATTCACCAGTGAGCGAGGCGGTTGAGAATATCTTTACGCTAATGAACCTTGTGAGTGCGCCCGAGATTGTAGCCCAATACCGTGCTGCCTATGCCGATTGTTCGATTCGCTATGGAGATCTGAAAAAACAGCTTGCCGATGATATTATTACTGCCACCACGCCTATCCGTGAGCGTATCCTAGAGATTCAGGGCAACGAAAAATATCTCAACGAGGTGACTGCCTATGGAGCTGAAAAAGCTCGTGTGTCGGCTCAAAAAACCGTTAACGAGGTGCGCGAAATAATGGGTATCAAATATTAATATATTTTCAAGCAAAAAATGCTCACTAAACGCAAGACTCTAAATATTGGGGGGCGACAGCTTGTGCTGGATCGCCCTGTAGTAATGGGTGTTGTGAACCTAACGCCTGATTCTTTTTATAGGGGTTCTCGCAGCGAAACTATTGCCGAGATCCGCACAGCCATAGAGTCTCACCTAATCCATGGAGCTCGCATTATTGATCTTGGGGGGTGTTCGGCTCGCCCAGGTGCGCAGCTTGTAGACTCCACTGCAGAGCTTGGGCGTGTGTTGCAGGGCGTGGAGATTGCACGAGAATTGATTGCGGAACACAAAAAGGAAGGCGAGGTGTTTATCTCTATCGACACTTTTCGCAGCGAGGTAGTGAGGGCGGTAGCCGAGAGTTCAACAGGCTTTATTGTCAATGATATCAGCGGAGGGCTTTTCGATCCTGAGATTATTGAGATAGCAGCCCATTATAGCCTGCCTTATATCATTGGCCACACTAAGGGAAAGCCTAGCGAAATGATGGGTGAATGTGATTATCCTCGAGGTTTGATTGAAGTGCTCTTGGAGCATTTTGTTAGACGCATCGAGCTCTGCTATAGTGTGGGGGTGAAGGATGTTTTGATCGATCCTTGTTTTGGTTTTGCCAAAACCCTCGAGCAGAATTATCACCTTTTAAAACACTATTCTGATCTATCGGTTTTAGAACTACCAATCTTGGGATCTCTCTCTCGCAAGAGGATGATTAATAAAGTTCTCGAAGTCGAACCTACGGATTCATTGTCTTTGTTGGGCACTTCGCTTTTAAATCTTGAAGTCCTTA
>CAYJLL010000077.1:0-6943 GCA_964370955.1 uncultured Rikenellaceae bacterium
CCCCATGCAGCGAGCGTATTTTTGAAATACAAACCCGCAAAGATAATTACATAGACAATCCCGCGATTAATCTGCACAAAAGTAAACAAAGGGCGAGTTAAACAAAAAAAAGAAACCTCCTTGACATAGAGCCTGAAAAAGACTCGTGTTGAACGAAGTGAAAACCGGACTTTTCAGGTGCTATGCCATAAGAAAAAAAGCTAGGTGCGAGCCGCACTGGTAATTATTTTGTGGGAGTCAATACAAAGAGACGGACGCACCGCACCCCTACAGGGCAGTTGCAAAGGCATTTAAAGCAGGGCTCCCCCCGCGGAAGGTGCGAGCCGCACGGGCAATTTTGCTCTCTTTCAGAGGCAGCGCCCTCGCAGCGTACGCCTTGAACGACAAACTTGCTAAAACAGACCATAAAGACGCTCTGCGTCCCTAGTCGATGTAGACGCGCTTGATGCGAGAGGAAATTGAGGTTATCACCTCGTAAGAAATTGTGCCATAGAGCGATGCGAGAGCCTCTATACTATCTCCCCAGCCGAAAATTTCGACTTCAGTCCCTAGGCTAACACTGTCAATATCAGTGACATCCACAATGGTGGTGTCCATACTAACATTACCCATGATGGGCGCAAACTGCGAGCCTATCTTAAAGCTCCACGCACCATTGCTTGCCGAGCGTCGCAGGCCATCCGCATAGCCAATGGGCACAACAGCCAGCAGAGTATCTCGTTGAGCGATTCCTTTACAAGTATAGCCCACAGCATCTCCCTTGGGCACTTTTTTGAGTTGTACCACTCGACTCACCAAACGACACACTCCCTGCGATCCGCTCATCGCCCCACCGCCATAGAGCCCAAGCCCAAGGCGCACCATATCAAATTGAGCTTTTTCACTCAAAATGGGATCTACGGAAAACCTCTCTATGCCCGAGGAGTTTAGAATATGTCTCAAAGGGGTGATATCTTGTTGCAAAGAGGCGCAAAACTCACTGGAGAGCTTATCGAAAAGTTCTATTTGACTACGTGTAAAATCATCAAAGATAAGCATATCTGCCGAGGCTAGATGCGAAAAAATAGACGCAACAGAGATCTCTGGACATTGATTTATCAACTCCAAAGCCTCCAATAGTTCATCTCTACTCATACCCAAGCGATGCATTCCGCTATCAATTTTAATATGGATGGCACGAGAACTCAGCCCCATACGGCGCACCTGCTCGATAAACTCCCTCAAAGATGCAAGATTATAGATTTCAGGTTCGAGATCTCTTTCGAGCATCACCGCAAACGATCCGCTGTCAGCATTGAGCACCACTATGGGCAGGCGAATACCTGCTTCACGCAATTCTACCCCCTCATCGGCGAAGGCAACAGCAAGATAATCAACCGCTTGAGCCTGCAACATACGAGCTACCCCAACGCTACCCATACCATAGCCCGAGGCTTTTATCATCGCCATGGTCCTCACTCCAGCTTTGAGTTTTGAGCGATAGAGGTTCAAGTTCTCAGACATTGCTCCGAGGTTTACCTCTAGCATGGTGGTGTGGGTACGACTCTCAAAGGAGTGTACTATTCTCTCAAAGCCAAAACCTTGCATGCCTTTAACCAGCACCACTTTATCCTTTATTTTGGAGCTATCAAAGCGAGTCAGCATCTGCGAACTATCCTTGAAAAACTCACCATGGGTAAAGCAAGATCGATAACGCATCATATCTTCCCCTACGCCTACAAAATCATTTATCTGATACTCCTCAAGTAAGCTCGCCACTGCAACATAGAGCGCAGTTTTCTCGTCGCCACTATCCACCATGTCCGAAAGAACTAGCAGTATGTTGCGACCCTCAGCCTCTTTGCGAGCAAAATCTAACGCTCCTCGCAGCGAATTTAGATCAGAACAGAAAGTATCAGCAATAATCAAACTCCCCAATAGCCCTTCGCTCCTCTCCAAACGCATTGCCACGGGGGGGAGTTTCTCTAGCTCAAGCATTTTCAGACCCTGAGAATTGAACAATTGCTCTACGCAACTAAAATTCTGTTGTTCAATAGTTTGCCAGCCATCTTTTGGAGCTATCACAAGGCTAGCACCACGGGCGAGTATCATCTTTTGAGCGAGTTTCTGCTCGTTGTTTTCAAAGTTTTCGCTGTGTGCCACCCCCACATTTGTGAGTATAACCACATCGGGACTTATCATCTCCTCTAGCACCTCCATCTCACCCACCTTAGAAATACCAGCCTCTATTACCGCCACACGCTCATCACCCTCTATCATCAGCAGCGAAAGTGCAACCCCAAGCGAGGAATTATAGGAGCGAGGCGATCGGAATAATCGCCCATTTTCATCTGCCCACATCAAGGCTATCCACTCTTTGACTATGGTTTTGCCACGTGAGCCCGTGATGCCTACCACAGTACCCTTGAATTGCTTGCGATGGTACTGGGCGAGCGTTTGTAGAGCCTTCAGGGAGTTTTCGACCACCACAAAACCGCAATGCTCAAAAAAATTACCCTCAGGCAATTCCTCCACCAAGAACCCTCGCACACCCCGCTCTATCAGCGATTCAATATAACTGTGGCCATCGTGATTCACCCCACGCATAGCCACAAAAAGTGATGCCACGGAGCAAATATTGCGTGAGTCAGTGGCAATGCCTCTGGCAACAATATCTTCTCCATGGAACACCCCTCCAACGATGGAGGCTATTTCGCTAAGCGTGTATCTCACTACATATTAATAATTTACAGACTCGCCAAGAAGCGCTCTGCCTCAATAGCCGCCTGACAGCCCGAACCTGCGGCTGTGATCGCCTGACGATAGTGAGGATCTTGCACATCTCCTGCGGCAAACACACCCTCAATGTTGGTGCGACCGCCCTGAGAGGTCTTGATATAACCCTGCTCGTCAAGTTCGATTTGCCCATCAAGCATTTTCACGTTTGGAGTGTGACCGATGGCTAGGAAGAATCCGTCAATCTCTATGGTTCGCTTCTCGCCCGTGGTGCTCTCAAGTAGCGCACCCTTCACTCCTGTGGTTGTGTCGCCCAAAACCTCAAGGGTGTTGTGCTCAAAAATCACCTCGATGTTCTCGGTTGCAAACACTCTATCTGCCATCGCTTTGCTAGCACGCAAATAGTCCTTACGAACGATCATATAGACCCTGCGACAAAGACCAGCTAGGTAGGTCGCCTCCTCGCAAGCGGTGTCACCACCACCAACAACGGCAACATCCTTACCACGATAGAAAAAGCCATCACACGTAGCACAAGCCGACACACCCTCGCCACGAAGATTCATTTCGCTCTCCAGGCCAAGGTATTTCGCTGTTGCCCCCGTAGAGATGATAATCGTTTGAGCCTCAATAACTTCCTTACCATCAACGCTAACCTTAAAGGGACGCTGCGAAAGGTCCATTTTGGTAACAACGCCAAAGCGGCTATCGGTTCCAAAACGCACCGCTTGCTCACGCAATTGCTCCATCATATCAGGACCTGTCACCCCTTGTGGGTAGCCTGGGAAATTTTCGATTTCGGTTGTGGTTGTTAGTTGTCCTCCGGGTTCGCTGCCCTCATAGAGCACAGGGCTAAGATTAGCACGAGATGCATAAATTGCAGCGGTGTAGCCAGCAGGGCCACTGCCCACGATCAAACATTTTACTTGTTCCATTGTTGTGATTTATCTTTTTTTATGTTTTTATTCGTTTTATATTAGTTATATACGTGCAAATATAGTAATTTTGTGGCGACCTTTGTCAAAAATTATATAATTTTATAATACAACATCGCTATGAAAGCACTTAAATACGCTTCTCTTTTCTCGCTTATGCTCGCCATGGGTTGTTCTCGAGGGCTTTTCCCCAGCAATAACAACACCCAGAACGCCAGTGTAAACGAGAGAGTCGCACCCGAGGAACTACCCTTTGTGACCTACCCCACTGAGGTTGAAATCAAGGAAGAACCAGTGGAATTTGACACCGAAAATATAATTGCACCCGTAGACATCAAACGACTACAAATCGTGGTTGACGACTTCGATTTCTCAGAGAACGAAAAAAAACATACCTCCATCTCTGACTATGACCCCTTTGGCGAGGACAGTATCCTACATGTTGAGCTCACTGACGGCAGATTTAGCTACCCCATGGACGGCAAACTGATGTCACCGTATGGCCCACGTGGCGGCCGTATGCACTCAGGATCAGACCTTGACGGAGAAAGAGGCGACCCTATCTATGCCCTTAGCGATGGGGTTGTGAGAATGTCGACCAGTTATGGAGCCTACGGAAAAATCGTAACTATCCGCCACTACAACGGCCTAGAGAGCGTTTACTCGCACAATACCGAGAATTTCGTAAAGGTTGGAGATCTTGTAAAAGCAGGTCAGAGAATAGCCACTTGTGGCAGCACGGGTAACGCCAGAGGCACTCACCTACACTTTGAGATCAGAGTCGCGGGCATCACCATAGACCCCGCTCACCTTCTGAACTTCGAGACTAAAACCATCCACGAGGGATCGCTAGTAATCAAAAAAACAGGACCAAAAGCCATCACCGTGCTCAACAGCGAGTTGCAAAAGAAGCAAGCCGCACAAGAGCAAACGCAGAAAGCTAGCACCGAGGCTGTCTACCACACCATCGTCAGCGGAAACACCCTTTCAGCCCTAGCTCGTCGCTATGGCACCACAGTGAACACTATTTGCCGCCTAAATAATATCACCCCCACAACCATCCTAAAATTAGGTCGCAAACTAAGAATGAAGTAGTTTTATTTTAAGATTAAAGGCGCACAAAGAAGAAGAAGAAAACAGTGAGAGAGATACTAGAAAACTACAGCCTGCTGCATCTGGCTTTAATGGCAGGGCTATTGCTGCTTGTTATCATACAAATCATCTATTGGAGTGGCATAGGCAAGCTTGCTCGCCACCGCCACAAGTTCCGCCTGCCTAAGGACCAAGCCCCCCCATCAGTGTCGGTGGTGCTTACTCTGCAGGAAGGGCAGGCCGATTGGCTCTACAGCGGACTACCAAAACTCCTCGAACAGGATCACCCCGATTTTGAGGTGGTGATAGTGAACGATTGTGGAGGACGTGAAATTGGCGACCCCCTAGAGATGATAGCCTCGAATAACCCACGAGTGAGATTCACCGAAATAAAGGCGGACGCTAAGTTCAAAAGCAAACGCAAAGTCGCCCTATTGGTGGGCATCAAGGCTGCTCGCCATGAGAATATTGTTTTTACTCAGAGCGACTGCACGCCAGCCTCAAACAAATGGTTGAGCTTTATAGCACGAGGTTTTGTGGGTTCTGAGCTTGTGATTTCTTACTGTAGCATGCAGGTCAACAAAGGTTTTGCGGGGTCTATCATTCGCGCCTCAAACCTGATGGATTCGCTGAGATTCCTGCGTAGCGCAAGTCTTGGCAAAGCATACAGCGGCACAAAAAATAATTTGGGCTACACCAAAACCTTGTTTTTCAATAACCGAGGTTTCAACTACCCCCAAATGACCCAAGGCGAAGACGATCTATTGATCCAGAAAATCGCAACACCCCATAACACTGCTGTAATCATCAACCCCCACGCCTCAACCATACAAGACGCACCTTTCACCCTAGGAGGGTGGCGAGCATACAAACACTACAAACATCAAACCCTCAGCCACTACCCCAAAGGGTTCAAGTTTCGCGCAGGGTTAGAACCTTTCACTCGCGAGGCTTTGTTTGCAGTGGCTATCATCCTGCTTATTTTAGGAACTCTAGGGCTAATCGAAACTGGATTTTCTCTTGAAAGCCAATCTCTCAGCTGGAGCATACTCACCGCCTCGTCCCTGCTGCTATGGGCACTCAGAGAGTGGATGCTAATGCGCTCGCTAAAGAAAGCCTGCACTAGGCTAGGAGAAACAGGGCTGGGATGGATTCTGTTTATATACGATAAACTCTCGCCCTTCAACCTTCGCATGAGATGGCTCAGAAGCATGCTTCCAAAACGAACAAAAAAAATCTAATACTCCCATAGATAAACACAACCCTTATGCTCAAGAGCGATAAATACAATACTGCCAGCGATAGTGACCTTGTGAGATGGTCGCTCGAGGAGTGTGTGGGAGCCTATGAGATGCTCATTGAGAGACATGAGGGCATGGTTAGAGCAATGCTAGCAAAGCGAAGCATGGTGGATATTGACGATATGGTGCAGGAGACTTTTATTCGTGCCTACCTCAAACTACACCAATACGACTCGAAGTATAATTTTTCTCAGTGGATCTGTGGCATCGCCCGCAATCTCCACACCGACTTGTATCGCCGCAAAGGACAGATGCACACCCTGCAAATTGAGACTGTCCACCCCCTTGAGCAGAGCCTAAACCCCGAACAGAAGGTAATCTCACAACAAAGCAGTGAGGTACTCGAGAGCTCGCTAGCCAAACTCCCCTCAAACTACTCTACGGTGCTGAGAATGCGATTTTGGGAGGATCTGAGTTATGCTGAAATCTCAGAAAAACTAGGACTTCCATTGGGGACTATCAAAACCCAAATCCACCGCGGACGAGAATTACTGCTGGGAGAGATACTAAAACAAGACCTAAAATAATTATTACTATCTAACAGAAAATGCTATATCACTTATTTTCACACTTTGACTATCTCGATATTCCTGGAGGGGGATTATTTTCTTATATCTCTTTTCGCGCAGCTGCAGCTGTGATACTATCGATCTTTCTTGCGATGATCTACGGCCGTAGGATTATTCGCCTTCTCAAGCGTGCCCAGATTGGCGAGGAGATACGCGATTTAGGGCTCGAAGGTCAACTCTCAAAGCGTGGCACACCAACCATGGGTGGACTAATCATCCTAGGTGCAATACTTGTTCCCGTGTTGCTTTTTGGCGATTTGAGTAATGTATATGTACAACTAATGATACTCACAACCATCTGGCTGGGGATTATTGGTTTTCTAGACGATTA
>CAYJLL010000077.1:6953-8022 GCA_964370955.1 uncultured Rikenellaceae bacterium
CGATTACATCAAGGTGTTCAAAGGTAAGAACAGTGGACTACCCGGGAAACTCAAAATAGTGGGACAGGTCGTTCTTGGTATTATCGTGGGCACAACTATGTGGCTCCACCAAGATATCGTAATTAAAGAGCCTGCCACAGTACAAACCACCGTCCAAACAGACCAAGGCCCACTAACACGCTCGACCGTAGTGATGGGCGAGGCTCAAAAAAGCACTACAACGACCATCCCTTTCTACAAACATTCGCATGTGGACTACCGCGAGATGATTCCCATCGAGGGACGCACGGGCGATATAGCCGCTTGGTTGGTCTATGTATTTATTGCAACGCTCGTTATCACCGCCGTGAGCAATGGAGCAAACCTCACCGACGGACTAGACGGCCTTGCCACAGGCGTGGCAGCACCCATAGGTATTGTATTGGGTATACTCGCCTACCTCTCGGGTAATGTGATTTATGCTAATTTCTTGGATATTATCTATATTCCCGATAGTGGTGAACTTGTGATTTTTGCTGCCGCTTTCGTAGGCGCACTGCTTGGTTTTATGTGGCATAATGGCTACCCAGCGAGGGTATTCATGGGCGACACAGGCTCTCTTGCGATTGGAGGTATCATTGCAACCTTTGCCCTTCTAATTCGCAAAGAACTACTACTACCCATACTCTGTGGGGTATTTGCAGTCGAATCTATCACCGTTTTGATGCAGGTTATCTATTTCAAATATACTCGCAAGCGCTATGGCGAGGGTCGTCGCATCTTTTTGATGGCCCCTCTGCACCACCACTACCAAAAGAAGGGTTACTTCGAGACAACTATCACCCTGCGTTTTATCCTAGTGCAGCTAATTCTAGCAGCTCTAACCCTAATGACCCTAAAAATCCGCTAGGGGATTACGAGTGAAAAGCGGTGCCAGCGCACAAGCAGTTATTTATCTCCCACAAAACCAGCGCCCCCGCGGCTCGAATGCAAAGCGTCTTTATGATGTTTGGCTTTTGTAAACCACCACTGCTCCAGTTTGGAGTGCGTGCCGCAAGGGGAATGCGATAGGCTTGCCCTTAGGCGAGCC
>CAYJLL010000078.1:0-7998 GCA_964370955.1 uncultured Rikenellaceae bacterium
TATAAAGAGGCGTTTAACGCGACTGTTGAGCACCGCGAGGTATTCAAGAAGCAGACTGGTGGTCGCGGTAAATTTGCCGACATCATCTTCGAACTTGGACCATGTGAGAACAAAGAGTTCACTGGCCTTGAGTTTGTTGACGTTGTTAAGGGTGGTAACATTCCTAAAGAATTTATCCCTGCAGTTCAAAAAGGTTTCACCACAGCTATGGACAATGGTTCATTGGCAGGTTACCCAATTGACTCAATGAAAGTTACACTTAAGGATGGTTCTTTCCACCCAGTTGACTCGGATGCTCTATCATTCGAAATCGCTGCTCGTCAAGGTTTCCGTCACGCTGCTCTTAAGGCATCTCCAGTTATCATGGAGCCTATCATGGCCGTTGAGGTTGTGACTCCAGAGGAGAACATGGGTGATATCATCGGTGACTTGAACAAGCGTCGTGGTCAAGTGTCAGGTATGGAGCAAAAAGGTAACGCTCGCGTTGTCAAAGCTAAAGTACCTCTTTCAGAGATGTTTGGTTATGTAACTGTTCTTCGTACTATCTCTTCAGGTCGTGCGACATCTTCTATGGAGTTCTCGAACTTCGATGCAGTGTCTGCTAACCTAGCTAAGGAGATCATCGAACAGTCTACTGGCCGTATCAAAGATGTTGAATAATCAAAACCACCAAAAATAAAATGAGTCAAAAAATAAGAATTAAACTTAAATCATTCGATCACAATTTGGTGGACAAGTCTGCTGAGAAGATCGTAAAAACTGTGAAATCAACTGGAGCTGTTGTTAGCGGTCCAATTCCATTGCCAACTAACAAAAAGATCTTTACTGTAAACCGTTCGACTTTCGTTAACAAGAAGTCACGCGAGCAGTTCCAAATCTCTACTTTCAAGAGAGTTTTGGATATCTATAGCTCAACTCCTAAAACCATCGACGCTCTTATGAAACTAGAGCTTCCATCGGGTGTTGAAGTTGAAATCAAAGTCTGATAGATGCCTATCGTTGAGAGACTCTGAGAATCAGAGACAACAGCGATAAAGTATAATAAAAAGCGAAAGCGAGGATAGGCCCCTAGGGTGCTTGTCCTCGCTTTTTTGTATTGATATGTAAGAGCAGGTCAGGTTCTATCATTTCACGAAGATGCAAAAGAGATGCGAGAATGGTGGCGTTCGTAAGACAGCAAGATGCTTTTGGTCGACGTGCACTGACATTTTGTCATGGTGAAAACTAGTGGCATAAATCTTGTTGAAAGTTGGATACAAAACAAAATAACAACTAAACCAATAAAAATATGTCACAGACAAAAGGCGCAATCGGCGTAACAACCGAAAACATCTTCCCTATTATCAAAAAATTCCTTTACTCGGACCACGAAATTTTCCTACGCGAGCTGGTGAGTAACGCCGTGGATGCAACCACAAAACTATCTACCCTCTCTCGTCTGGGTGAGGCTAAGGGCGAACTGGGCACACTTCAGGTGCGAGTGAGCTTGGATGAGGATAAGAAAACTTTGACCATCTCAGACAATGGAGTTGGTATGACGGCCGAGGAGGTAAATAAATACATCAACCAGATTGCATTCTCGGGAGCCGAGGAGTTCATGGCAAAATACAAGGATCAGAGCATAATTGGACACTTTGGTCTTGGATTCTATTCTGCTTTTATGGTTGCAGAAAAAGTGGAAATCTTCACCAAATCTCACGTTGCGGATGCTCCAGCTCAACATTGGGTATGTGATGGCTCGCCGGAGTACACTCTAGAGCAGTGCGACAAGAGCAACCGCGGTACTGACATCGTTCTACACATTGCTCAAGATAGTCTAGAATTTGCCAACAAAGCACGCATCGAGGGTTTGCTAAGAAAATACTGTTCTTTCCTTCCTGTTGAAATCGTATTTGGCAAGAAGCAGCAGTGGAAAGACGAAAAATGGATCGAGACCGATGAGGATAACCTAATTAACGACACTACCCCACTGTGGACACAAAAACCAGCTGACATCACCCCTGAGCAGTACACTGAGTTCTACCAAAAACTCTACCCTATGGCTGATGAACCGCTATTTAACATTCACCTAAATGTTGATTATCCTTTCACTCTAACGGGTATCTTGTACTTCCCTCGCCTGAAAAATAATTTTGAGGTACAGAAGAATAAAATCCAACTTTACTGTAATCAGGTCTTTGTTACTGACTCGGTAGAGGGTATCGTTCCTGAGTTTTTGACTCTGCTTCATGGTGTGATAGATTCGCCAGATATTCCACTAAACGTATCACGCAGCTATTTGCAAAGCGATTCAAATGTTAAGAAAATCTCGTCTCACATCACTAAGAAAGTCTCTGACCGCCTAGTTGAGCTCTTCAAGGAAAACCGTTCGGATTATGAGGCGAAATGGGATGATCTGCGTTTGTTCATCCAGTATGGAGTTGTGAGCGAACCGAAATTTGGCGAGAGGGTTGGTGATTTTAGCCTCCTGAAAAATAGCGAAGGAAAATACTTCACACTCGAAGAATACAGCTCTATCATTAAAGACTCTCAGACCGACAAGAACGGCAAGATAGTTCACCTCTACACCACCGAACTTACCGAGCAACACTCATTTGTGAGCGATGCTAAGGCGCAGGGCTACGATGTTTTGGTGATGGATTCGCCACTAGATGGTCACTTTATATCTTTCCTTGAGAACAAATTCACCGATTGGTCGTTTGTGAGGGTTGATGCTAATGTGGCTTCTAAACTAATAGACAAAGGAGCTGACGAGACTATGGCTCTGAGCACCGAGCAACAAGAACAGCTTAAACCTCTATTTACAGAACTATTGCCAGTGGAGGAGAAAGTAAACTACACGGTTGAATTCTCTGCCATGGGCGAGCAGAGTGCTCCTATTGTGATTACTCAGAACGAATTTATGCGCCGCATGCGTGATATGAGTCGTGTTGGTCTATGGTGAGATGCCAGACAGCTACACAGTGATGATCAACGGTAACCACCCTTTGGTTGTACGCATGGTTGGCGAGAGCAAAAGCGAGCCCGCGCAGGCTAAAGCCGAAATGTCACAACTAGTTGACCTAGCATTGCTATCGGCTGGACTTCTAAAGGGCGAAAAGCTAAGCGAATTTGTTAAGCGTAGCATCTCTATGATTTAACTCCGCGCCGGAGCAGCAATCATTTAGCTCGAACTGTGTCTTTGTGAGAGCTACAAGATAAAGGTGCATTGCCTCAGAGCGATCGATCCCATTGAGGGGTTGATCGCTCTTTTTTGATGACCAAAAGGGGGAAAGTCGTAAAAAAATCGTACCTTTGCTAGGTATTATAAAAACTAATTAAAGCCTGAAAATTGAAAGCTCAAATTAAAATATTAGTAGCGCTAGTGTGTGTGGCTCTTACAAGCTGTGGAGGGAATGACATCGCTCAACACGCTCAATCGCTAAGGGTCGAGAACAAAACGGTGAAGCTCGAGAACGATAGCGTGAGACTAGATCTAAACTATCCCTTCATTGAGGATTCCGATCACCCCCAGTTCGATAAGACCTTCAATGAGCATATCGAGAAGACAATAAAAAAACTCTCTATCCCCAATCCTGAGGTAGAAATTGAGGGTAGCTACACATTTGAATCTGTACTTCGATGGAATATGCACTACGGAGAAAAAATCGTTGCTCTAGAATGGGGCGGATTCACCAGCATTAACAATGTATTGGGCGATTTTAGAGGCGTTGAACTGTTTGACACTCAAACTGGTGCGCTCTACAAGTGGAGTGATTTTATTTTGGACAGTGCCGCCATCTTAGATATTGTAAGAGAAGAGCTCCAGAGCGAGCAAATACCTATTGGTAAGTCTAAAAAACTTCACCTTCCAAAGTTCTTTACCATAGATTCTCTTGTGCTCACAGCCATCTACGGCGTAAATGAGCTTGCACCCGCAGAGTTTGGCGAGATAGAAATACCTATCCCCCTAGAGGATCTTGAGGGAGCTTTTGATATTGAAAAACTAGCCCCCAAAACCCTTCACCACGTCCAACAATAACAACAACACAATCAACTTTGATAAGTTAAGATATATTGCAATGAAACAAAACAATATTTTCAAACAAACCATAAGCTATATCGCATCGCACTTCCTTATACGCAATATAATTTTTGCCACTACGATCATTATTTCTTTAGTTTTTGTTATCAATATCACGCTAGGGATTTTCACTCGCCATGGGCAACGTTTGATTGTGCCCGATTTGGAGGGATTGAGCGTTACTCAGGCGCAGGATAGCGTCAAAGAGAATGATCTGAAAATTATCGTTATCGACTCGATCTTTATCAAGGGGCAAACCCCAGGAGCGATCTTGGATCAGAACCCTATGCCGCGTTCGACCGTAAAACAAGGACGCAAAATTTTTGTGGTAATCAATGCCGAGAACCCTCGTCAGGCTCTTATACCCTATGTGGTGGGATATTCGCTTCGTCAGGCTAAGAACATGATTGAAAATAGCGGTTTCGGGATAGAGAAGATTGTTTATCGCACTGACGATGCAACCAATAACGTGCTGGGACAAAGCTACAAAGGGCAAAATATCAACAAAGCAGGGCAGCTAAAAGCCACTCTTGGAACAAATGTGACACTGGTGGTTGGGCGCAACTCAAAATCACCTCTGCCTCAAGTGCCAAAACTCGTGGGTTTGACTCTAGGCGAAGCTAAAAGCCGCCTTTGGGAAGTGGGTTTGAATGTGGGCGAACTTCGTGAAGACCAGACCATAGAAGAGGGTTTCGAGAACCGTGCACGAGTTTACAAACAAGTCCCCAACCAACTCTCACGTAGTGACTTTGGAGCCTCAGTTAGGCTCTATATCACCGACGACACAAAGAAAGTGAAATCGGGAGAAAAACAATCTGATGCCGAGGCTCGTGAGTTTGTGGAGCTGGATAGTGTGGTTGTCGAGGAGCACGAAGATTCTATCGCCAATCGTTCGATGGAAGAGTTGATGCAGTAGAATATCAGGTAGAGATTTGAAATAAAAGGAGCATGAAACACGTAGTCACAAAAATACTTGTAAGCCTTGTATTTGCCCTAGCGGTGGGCACCCTGCAAGCCAAACCACCCAAGGCATCTGGGGCAATTAAATACGAGGATGTTTCCACCGAGATAATCTCAAATATTGCTCAAATGATTCATAGTGAGCGATATACCGTATGTTTAATTGGTGGTCAAGAGGAACTTAACTCAGCGATAGAGGCTATCCGTGAGGAGAGTGATTTTTCTAGGGTCAAAAATGTATATCAGATCTCTGATTTTGAGAACTATATCGAAAATGTGCTTACTGCACAAGATTCTAGTTATCAGCAGATGGATGAGAATCTTCTGAGGAATTTGACTAATACTGTAATCGAGGCATTCACATTTCAATTAGATGCAAGTGATGATGGAGTAGTTTTTATGGCTCTCACGAATTTATATGAGTATGTAAAGCTATTTGTTGATGAATCCCTAAAGAAGCCTATGCTTCATCTTTATGATTTTGGAGGGAAGTATAATATTGCGATTGTCTATACACCTCTGGAAGATGGAATTGTATCAGCTCAAGGAAGATTGACACTCCAAGGCAAGAAGCTCTATGAAGACGATTCGTTGCTAGAATATTTGAGGGTAAAGATGACTTTGATAAAATAAAAAACAGTTAATATAATGAAAGAACACACAAAAAGCGAAATAGAAAACCAAGTGCCCCTAGGCGAGGATGTTGACATGGAAATGGAAGAGGGCGAGAGTGAGATGTTTGAACATTTCACAGTGGTGGCTGATGCGGGGCAGGGACTGCTGCGCATAGATAAATTCCTACACACCAAGCTGATGAATCGTTCGCGCTCGAAGATTCAAGCGGCCGCCGATTCAGGTACTATCCTCGTAAACGGCAAACCCGTCAAAGCTAGCTACAAGGTTAAACCTCACGATTCGGTTTCACTAGTGCTACCCTACCCCAAAAGAGAATGGGAGCTAAAGGGCGAGGATATTCCATTGGATATAGTCTATGAGGACGACACACTGCTGGTTGTGAACAAAGAGGCAGGTATGGTAGTACACCCTGGGCATGGTAACCGCGAGGGAACGCTAGTGAACGCACTAACTTTCCACCTGAGCAAAGTGGCGCTGTTTCAGCAGGGCGATATGCGTGCGGGCCTTGTGCACCGCATCGATAAAGACACCTCGGGGCTGCTGGTTATTGCCAAAGACGAGTACACTCACGTTGGGCTTGCAAAACAATTCTTCGACCACACGACCCACCGCCTCTACCACGCACTAGTGTGGGGTAATATGGCGGAAGACGAGGGAACAATAGTTGGAAACATCGGTCGCAACCTCAAAGATAGACTTCAGATGTTTGTCTTCCCTGAGGGGTCTGAGGAGGGTAAGCATGCTGTGACCCACTGGCGAGTGATTGAGAGGTTTGGCTATGTGACTTTGATTGAATGTCGTTTGGAAACTGGCCGTACCCACCAAATCCGTGCCCACCTCAAGAGCATAGGACACCCTCTGTTTAATGACGAACGTTATGGTGGCGATCGCATCTTGAAAGGTACGACCTACACAAAATATAAGCAGTTCATCGAAAATTGCTTCAAACTGCTACCACGTCAGGCTCTCCACGCTAAGACCCTTGGTTTCAAGCACCCTCGCAAAGGCGAGATGATGGAGTTCAACTCTAAGTATCCTGCTGACTTTGCCGCTTGTATAGAGAAATGGAGAGGTTATGTAAATAATCCTATCAAGAGCGACTCTACGGACGAAAACGAAGAATAGATCTCTGCGACACAAATAGGATCATACTAGAGTCACTAAGTCTAGCCGCGCGCACCGAAAGGGTGTGTGCGGCTTTTTCTTTAATGGGCTCAGCGTTCTTATGTGTAAATTGAGGGGGTGGAGACGGGTCATAGCAGTATAAGACCGGGAATGCCGCCCTGTCTAAAATGCTTTTACGAGAGTTTTGCGAGGGTTTCTGTGAGGGTGCTTAAAAGTATAATCCTAGTATAATTATTTTAGGAGTTTAGACCCTAGCCGTGCGGTACGCACTCCAACGGGGAGCACGGCTTAAATGAGAGATAAATCGTAAAGACGCTTTGCGTCCCCCTGCGGTACGCACTAGAATAATAGACGCACATCGCAGGGCGGTACAAGATGGAGCAGCGCTCCCGCGGGGAGTGTTTTTGCGGAGAAATTTTCAAGTGCCTCTTTAGGTAATTGTTAATACAGTGCTTGCTTACTCAGGGAGACACTGGGTGCCGTGCTCCCATACTAAGGAAAGGAGCAGGGCTCCCGCGGGGAGTGTCGCCCTGCCTAAAATGCTTTTGCAAGTGTTTTTACAGAGGTTTTTTTACGAAGAATCTTTGTGCAGGGAGCGCAAGTGTCTTTGCGAAGGTCTTCGCAAGTATATCTTTAGATGTTTAATCTATGTGGAAATTGCCAACTCGGAGTGACACTGGACACTAGGATGATAGCTAGGATGATAGCTAGGGTGACAGCGCGCGCCGCTGGTGCTGGAGATAGTGTATGTCGCTAGCATTGGATACAAAAAAGGGCAAGCTACTTCTATCGCACCGCTACAACCCACTACCCTTGCTGCATTCCTGCCCTGGGGGATTTGCGGGGAGCTGGTCGTAAAAGACTTACCCTTAGGGGCACAAAGATATATCTTTTTTCTTAGTTTCCCATACTTTTTTATTAATTTTGCGGTTCACAATATTGATTTACAGTTAGAAGATGAATAAAAAGTTCCTGATATTTATAGTTTTAGCCCTCTTTGCAGTGGGGGCAATATTTTTTGCACTGCCCGAATATCACTATCGCTATAGCGAGGTTGTTATCAAAAAAAGCAGTCTCAAGCTCCCCACAACTATCAGTTTTGAGCAGTTAGCAAGCGATCTTGCAGAGGGTGGCCATATTGAGGGCGACCCTAAAGAGCTTGCCAAATCGCTTACATCTCGAGCCGATGGCGACACCATCAAAGCTGGCTATTT
>CAYJLL010000079.1:0-7987 GCA_964370955.1 uncultured Rikenellaceae bacterium
GCGAATCTTTGCTGCTACGGCTCGTAGTCGCTGAGGCGAAGCTGCGACTCGCTAATGGAATGTTTATCTGTCTCTTAAGTTTGCTTTAGCTTTTCTTTTTTATGGTTAAACCCCTGAAACAGCGGAAATCTGCGATTTAGTCTGTTTCAGGATCTTTAACCAAGGAGGGTTTTTTCTTTTTTTGTGATCAGGCGTGCGCTTGCGGAAAGAACTAGCTCTCTAGAGAGAGCAGGGCTTCCGCGGGGCGAAAGCGTGCGCCCTGCTAGAGGGTGCCCGCACTGGGCAATGATTTATCTTCTTTAGGTTTCTTTTTTATGACGAACCGCAAGGGGCTTAGACAAATTTACCTTCAGGTAAAGACGATCGCCCCGTTGGGAGATTGCCCGCGTCCGCTCGCACCGGTACGTCCGTCTCTTTGATGATATATCCGTCCCTTATGATTGCTCCAGCTTGAAGGGCAAACCTAAGAGTTGATTGACAGCTCGAGTTCTTTTAGTTGCTCGGGAGCAATGGGCGATGGAGCATCGATCATAGTGTCGCGACCTGAGTTGTTTTTAGGGAAGGCGATATAGTCACGGATAGACTCCGAACCACCGAAGATAGCACACCAACGGTCGAAACCAAAGGCGATACCACCATGTGGAGGTGCGCCATATTTAAACGCTCCAAGAAGGAAACCAAACTGCTCTTGCGCCTCTTCTTTGCTGAAGCCCAAAACCTCAAACATACGGCTCTGTACCTCTCCATCGTGGATACGGATAGAACCACCTCCGATCTCGGCACCATTACACACAAAGTCATAGGCATTGGCACGCACAGTAGCCAAGTCCTCGCCGCGCATAAATCTCTCTAGGTCCTCGACAGCTGGAGCTGTAAATGGGTGGTGCATAGCGAAATAACGATCACTCTCTTGATCCCACTCCAAAAGAGGGAAGTCCACAACCCACACAGGAGCATACTCACCAGCAACTATCAATCCACCCTCACGTGCCACGTGTAGACGTAGCTCACCCAGAGCGTTAAGAGTCTTGCGCTTGTCGCCTGCCATCACTAGTATTAGATCGCCAGCCACTGCTCCAAGCTCTGCAGCCCAAAGTTGAAGCACCTCTTGGGTGAAAAATTTATCAACACTAGATTTCACTGTACCGTCAGCTTCGACACGAGCGTAAATCAAGCCCGTAGCGCCAATTTGTGGGCGTTTTACCCAAGCGGTCAGAGCGTCTAGTTGTTTGCGGGTGTGAGTTGCAGCACCTTTAACGCAGATACCTCCAACATACCCAGCATTGTCAAACACAACAAAGCCCTGGGAGCGCATCGCAGGGGTGAACTCCGCAATTTTCATATCAAAACGCAGGTCGGGTTTGTCCGATCCGTAGTATTTCATAGCATCAGCATAGCTCAGGCGTGGAATCTCGCCCTGCATTTCATAGCCCACAGTCTCACTGAACATAGCCTTAATCATACCCTCGAACATAGCCAAAACATCGTCTCTCTCGACAAAAGCCATCTCGCAGTCAATCTGAGTAAACTCAGGCTGGCGATCGGCACGCAGGTCCTCGTCACGGAAACATCTCACAATCTGGAAGTAGCGGTCATAACCACTCACCATCAACAGCTGTTTGAAGGTTTGGGGCGACTGAGGTAGAGCATAGAAGCTACCTAGGTTCATACGTGAGGGCACCACAAAGTCGCGCGCTCCCTCGGGAGTAGATTTAATCAGATATGGAGTTTCGATCTCCAAGAAATCCTTGCCATCGAGGTAACGGCGCAGGCTTTGCGCCATTTTGTGGCGTAGGATCATATTGTGTTGAAGTGGCCCACGACGCAGGTCGAGATAGCGGTACTGCATACGAAGCTCATCGCCACCATCGCTATCGTCTTCGATAGTAAAAGGAGGGGTTTCGCTCTGCGATAGAACATTGATGGCTGTGGCTGCTATCTCTATATCGCCTGTTGGGATTTTCGAGTTCTTAGAAGCACGCTCTATCACCTCTCCCTCTACCTGAACGACCCATTCACGGCCTAGACTCTCGCCCACTGCCTTTAACTCCACGGGGCTGTTTTCGGTGATAGCAACCTGAGTGATACCATAGCGGTCACGAAGGTCGAAAAACATCATTCCGCCCAAGTTACGCACTTTCTGAACCCATCCACACAGGGTCACCGTCTTTGAAATATCTGAGGCTCTAAGCCCTCCACAAGTATCTGTTCTGTACATTTTTATAGTATTTTATTGTTTTTATTTTAAGTCTTAATTGTTCTTTTTTTCAGCTTTCGTTGTTGCAGAAGTCCGGTTTCGCAGGTGCTCAACACGTGATCTTCTGTAATCCCCGAAACCTTGGGGGATTTTTCTTGTTTAACTCTTATTGCTGCTCCAGCTCACACCGTCTTGTTCCGAAACCTATAAGGGATGTTCGGTAATGTATGCAGCAATTGAGCGAGCCTGATCAATGGGGTCGGTGGTTGCTTTGAGGTTGTAGGGGGTGTCGTCGGCTGCCCACGCTGCCTCCATGTCCCAGAAATCGTAGTCCAGAGGGAGTTCTTTGTAGGTCTTGGCATAGTCAAAGTAGCTTTTCCAACGCTGGTAGTAGAGGTTTTTAAGCACCCCTGCCCACTCTCTAAAGGAGTAGTCGTGTAGGCCTCCAGTGTTAGAGGCTGTGCGGTCGCCCCAAGTCGAAATCAATTCCAATGCCTGCTGGCGGTAGTAGTTCATCTCTTCCAAGGTGCGCCCTTGAGCCATAGCACGCCCAATCCATGGACCCACCATAAAGCTCTCTTGTGAGTTCAATAGGCGATCTTGGCGCAAGATCAAATCCAGAAATTCATCTGTTAGTCCATCAAAACTCAAAGTGTCGTTCTTATCGAAAGCCTCACGTATGTCATCAAGTAGGAGCTTGCCACGGTTTGCTAGAACCTGACGAGCCACATCCACTATATCGTACTCAAAGTTATCATTACCACGATACTGCTCCGACACCCCATTCATCAGAACAAGGGCTTTTTCTAGCTCCTTGGGCTCATAGTAGAGCTTACCAGTACCCCATGTAGAGGTTTTCTCGACAGTGAGAGCTGGGCGAGCCGCAAAGACAGACTCCGAAGCCCCTTCTTGGGTTGCATTATAGGCTGGGTTATAGACCGTATTGGCAAGAATTCCCCATGCCTCTTGGACCTGAGGGGTCGAGTGGCCATAGCGAGCACGAGGCCAAAACTTCAACCATTCTTCTTTGTCAAAACGCTCTTTGCGCCAAGGTAATTCAAAAATCAATTCATACATCACAGGGTTGTTCTCTATACCCTCCATAGTAGCTCCCACGCCCACCAAATGGCGGCCAGCAGACTCACTCTTAGCCAAGAAATAACCATCTATCAATCGCTGCATTTTGCCATAGAGCCCAGTGTTGCCACCGAAGTTCAACAACATACAATAAACCCAATCATGCGCTCCATAGCCTTTCTCACGGTACCATGTGCTATTTGGGTCGCCCCACTGAGGACGGCTATCACTAAAGAGGTCGAGCACTATTAGTTCGCCCGCGGGCAGAGCGTCTATCATAGCAGTATAGGGGCAAGATTGCCACGCTTGGATGACCCATTTTGCGCCTACATTGGCTTTTTTCATTGCTCCAAAAATTGCCTCACCAGCCGCTTTTAGATCAACTCCTGCGGTGCTACCTCCCTCGTGGAAGGGGTCAATAGCATAGTAGTCTGCTTTGCCGAAGAGTTTTTCCATCTCTCCATAATACACCCCTGCTATTTCGGCAAAACGAGGATCGGTGGGCTGCAAAAACGCAGGGCGTTGATAGCCACACCACTCGCCTGGGTCTTGAATCGAAAGCCCTAGCTGCTCATCGGCATTCGAGGGAACCATCCCTCCGTAGCCTGCAAACACGGGTTTGATACCCCATTCTCTGTAGCGAGCAATAATCTTTTTCTCCAGCTGAACTTGGCTCTCATACCAATGAGAGGTGTTCGCCTGAGGTGCGCCCTCGAGGTTGTTCATCAACCACCACGCCTGTTTGGTGGGCGAGGCAACGAAGCTATCCGCCTGCTCGGGGGTGTAGCCTAGCTCCATCAGGGTATTGCGCCATACGGTTGCAGCTCCCGTAAGCGAGAGTGGCATATTAATGCCGTGAAGCGCCATCCAGTCTATCTCTTGTTGCCATCGCTCCCAGTCCCAAAAAGGCATAGAGTAAGAGAAAGTACAGTAGTTCAGGTAATAACGCAACAACTCGCTAGTCTCACGTCTTTCAGGGGTTTTGACCTTCGGAAAATCAATAAGCCTCTGCTGTGGTGAGTTCCACCCAATGTGTACTCCTGCGTAGTATTTCAAATACCAGTTCAGACCAGCAGCCACGCTCACCCAGTTATTACCCTTGATCCAAACCTTGCTGCCTTTCGAGTCGAGTTCAAAAAAATCGTTCTCGCTCAAGGGGTCCGTGAGTTCAAACAAGAAATGCTTGCTCGCTCCCTTGTCTATCCTATCCACAAGGTCGTAGACGGGCCCTCTCTTTGCCGCTAAGGCATTGAAAGGAATAGTCAAAACAAAAAGAAGCAGAAGGGTTTTCAGGATATTTTTCATTGGGTTTAGTAGTAGCTTTTGTGTTTTTGATTGTTAAGCTTAGGGCTGAGGTGCCATATCGGGAGTGATTTTGCCGTTGAAACCATCGGCTAGCTGTTGAGCTATCTGATCTGCCGCCTTAGCGAGCTTACCCCCCACCATCATTTTCATCATCATATTGAGCTTGGCATCGATCACAACTCTCATACGGGTGTCGTTTGGTGCTAGCTCTTTTAGTTGCAACCAAAAAGTGAAAGGAAATGGTGTTGCGCCATCCACTGCCGCTATCTTGATAAGTTCGTTTTCAACTCTCTCGACCATCTCCAGCTCTATATTAAAACCCTTGGCGGTGAACGAACAAGTATCCTCGTCCGCCTGCCAATTCTCAACCTTGTCGGCAAGAATAGGGGTAAAGTTAGAGAACTTCGAGATCACAGCATAAATTTGAGATGCTGGACGGAATATTTGATGTTGTTTGCTTTCTGCTTTCATTAAAAAATTGGTTTCTAATTTGTGTTTTTGTTTAGCGCCTCAGACGCAGAGCGGTGCCAGCTGACGCTTGCAATGATCTATCTTCGGACACAAAGTGTCTTGATGGCTGGTCTTTGCATAGTCGAAAGCTTGCGGACGAGCTGATCTTCGCAAGAAGAGCAAGATTGCCAGCGTCCGCTCGCACCTTCCGCGCGGGGAAGCTTTCGCCCTGCTAATTGTTTAGCTCTTCCTTGGGCTGCCTTGTCAGGGCGACGCTGGGTGTCCTGCTCCCATACTAGGAAAAGGAGCAGGGCTCCCCGGGGGAGTGTCGCCCTGCTGTGGTTTATCTGTTCCTTAGATTGCTTTAACTTTTCTTTTTATGGTTAAATCCCTTAAAACAGCTGGAAATCTTCTTTTTTAGTCTGTTTCAGGTTCTTTAACCAAGGGGGCTTTTTCTTTGGTTTGGTTCTTCCTTGGTTTGCCTTTTCAGGCGTGCGTTTGCGGTAGAACAGCTCACAGTGAAACGAAGAGCAGGGCTTCCGCGGGGCGATGAGCGTACGCCCTGCTAAGACGCAGAGCGTCTTTATGATTTGTCTTCGTGGGGCTTGCCTTTTCAGGGCGACACTGGGTGTCCTGCTCCCATGCTAAGAAAAGGAGCAGGGCTCCCGTGGGGAGTGTCGCCCTGCTAGTGCGTGCCCGCACTGGGCGATGATTTATCTCTCACAAAACCAATGCCAGCGTCCGCTCGCACCGGATCGCACCGGCTCGCACCTCTTATTTACCCCAGGTATCAGGCGAGACTCTCCACTGCTTAAGGCTTTCGAGTTCTTGCTCACTAATATATCCCGAGATGAGGGCTTGCTCCGAAAGGATGTTGTAGTTAGAAAGGGTGATAAGTTTCACACCCGCCTTTTCGAAATTCTCAACCGCCGTAGGGAAACCATAGGTGAAGATAGCCACCATACCCACTACGTCTAGGCCTGCCTCACGCATAGCCTCGACTGCTGCAAGCGAGCTACCACCTGTTGAGATCAAATCCTCAACAACAACTACTTTTTGTCCCTTGGTGAAGGTACCCTCGATTTGGTTGCCACGGCCGTGAGCCTTAGGAGCCGAACGCACATAGATAGCAGGTTTTTGGAGTTTATCGGCAGCCAACACCCCCCACGAAATAGCACCTGTTGCTACTCCAGCCACAAGGTCTGCCTCAGGGAAGCTTTCTTGGATTGCACGAGCAAACGAGCGAGCCACCTCAGAACGCTCTTGAGGGAAACTCAAAATCGTGCGGTTATCGCAGTAGATAGGCGAACGCCATCCTGATGCCCATGTGAAAGGGTTTGATAGATTCAATTTAATTGCTTTAATTTGCAGTAGCATTTGAGCTATATCCTGTGACATGTTTGTTTAGGGTATAATGTTTATGATTTTAATAAAGTGTTTTAAAAGACAAAAGTAGCAAAAAAAGATGAACAATAAAATTATTTATGCAGCAGGGGGCGTGGTGCGCAACCCCGAGGGGGAGTATTTACTGATTTTCAGGCGTGGGGTGTGGGATCTCCCCAAAGGCAAGCGCGAGAAGGGCGAGTCAGACAAATATTGTGCCCAAAGAGAGGTGAGCGAGGAGTGTGGCATCGCAATGGGCGATCTGGTGGTGGGAGGTGAGATCTGCACCACAGTGCACCACTACCCACTCCATGGCAAAACCATAGAAAAACACACCACTTGGTTCAAGATGAACTACGTGGGAACCTCAAACGAGTTGTCAGCGCAAATCGAAGAAGACATCGAGAGGGTAGAGTGGCATTCTTTGTCTTGCGCCTTAGAACTTCTATCAGAGTCGTTTGACACTATCAAAGAGGTATTTTCTAAAGCCACAAATAGCAACGCCTCTGCCAACTAATAAGCAAGATACTCTGCATACGAGCCGCCCTCAGAGCAGACGGGCTATGGTTTTGCGAGAGATAAATCATCGCCCAGTGCGGGCACCCTCTAGCAGGGCGACACTCCCCCTTGGGAGCCCTGCTCCTTTTCCTAGTATTGGGAGCAGGACACCCAGTGTCGCCCTAAAAAGGCAAGCCCCACGAAGACAAATCATAAAGACGCTATGCGTCCCCGTGCGGCGCACCCTAAAAGGCAAACAAAAAAAGAAACCCACCTTGGTTTCGGGGTATGCAGAAGACCACGTGTCGAAACGTTAGTTGAGACCGCTCTTCGGCAACAACGAAACCATAAAAAAAACAAGCCACAAGCAAACATAAGGGACAGATAAGCCATCAAAGAGCTAGACCAGCAATGGTGGGAGATAAATAATTGCCCAGTGTCGCCCTGAAAAGGCAAACAAAAAAAGCTAGAGCAATCATAAGGAACAGATAGACATCCATAGAGACGGGCGCACCGCCCCCAATCGGGGCGATCGTCTTTAACTGAAGTTAAACCCGTTCTTTTGCCCCGTGCGGTGCGCCCGACAAGCTGGAACAGCGGTGATTTGTGAGAGATAAATAACTGCCCAGTGCGGGCACCCTCTAGCAGGGCGCACGCTCATCGCCTCACGGAAGCCCTGCCCTTCTAGTGAAGATCAGTTCTTACCGCAAGCGTACGCCTGAAAAGGCAAACCAAGGAAGAGCCAAACCAAAAAAGAACCCATCCTTGGTTAAAGAACCTGAAACAGACTAAATCGTAGATTTCCGCTGTTTCAGGGGTTTAACCATAAAAAAGAAAAGCTAAAGCAAACTTGGGGGACAGATAAACATCCAAAAAGACGCTATGCGTCCGAGCCGCACGGGCAATCTCCCACCGGTGCGATCGTCTTATAATGAGAGATAAATCATAGAAGACGCTATGCGTCCCCCTGCGGTACGCCCTCGAGAACGCAAACCTGCGAAGACAAATCATCGCAAGTGTCAGCTGGCACCGCAGCGCACGCCCCTAAAAGGCAAAGCCTGCTAAGATAAATCATAA
>CAYJLL010000080.1:0-2868 GCA_964370955.1 uncultured Rikenellaceae bacterium
CGTTCAGAGTTGCCCTGTCTTTGGCCTTTGCCTTGTCCGCCTCTACCTCTGCCTTGACCGCCTTGAGGCTTTTCTCCATTTTGCTGTCCATTTTGTTGAGCATTCTGGTTCTCGCCTTCTCCTGCGTTTTTAGTTTGTTCTTTAGAGTTGTTGTTTTGCCCTTTTCCTTTGGCTGATCGAGAGCGATTCTTGTTATTCGAACGCTTTTGCTTATCGAAACGCGTCAGGCTATCTTGTCCAACAACGTCTTCGATCGAAGGCTCAACGTAGGCGGGTGTTTCAACCACAGCGCTGTACTTTTGAAGGTTAGCAACTTTTTCGCCCTTGCGGTTGATCGACATGATGATGCGCACCTTGTCGGTTGTTAGCGGGATTTGAAGTGCAGGGTTTTTCGGATCTGAAGAGAAATACATCAGACCTCTGAGTGGGTCGCTCTTAACTAGATAATAGTTTGCCTCTAGTGTCTCGAGAGGCTGGTTCACACGTGGCATACTTGCGCGAGCGTCCACATAGGTGTCCATCTCATAGTTCAAGCAGCATTTGAGTTTACCACACTGGCCTGCGAGTTTTTGAGGATTAGGTGAAATATCTTGAACTCGTGCGGCATTAATCGAAACGCTCGAGAAGTTATTCGACCACGTAGCACAACACAACTCACGTCCGCAAGCACCCAGACCACCTATGCGGCCTGCTTCTTGGCGTGCGCCAATTTGTTTCATCTCGATGCGAACTCTAAACTCCTCGGCAAACACCTTGATAAGTTCACGGAAGTCCACACGTCCGTCTGCTATATAATAGAATATTGCTTTAGCTCTGTCGGCTTGATATTCAACGTCGCCTATTTTCATATCCAGACCCATCTTGGCGCTGATTTGGCGCGAGCGTATCATGGTTTGATGCTCTAGGGCGATAGACTCTTGCCAGCGAGTAATCTCGGCACTGTTTGGACGACGCAAAACAGATCGGAACTCACCTTTGCGGAGTTTACAACACACTCTCTTCATTTGTCGGTATACCAAATCGCTGGTCATCGTAACAAGTCCGATGTCATAGCCAATTTGGCCTTCAACCACAACAAGGTCGCCTTTCTTTATGCTAAGTTTGCGTGAGTTGTCGAAGAATTCTTTTCGGGTGTTCTTAAATTGCACCTCGATGAGAGTATTCTCAGAGAGTGGGTTGGGGATTTCCTCTAGCCAGTCGTAGACCGCTAGTTTCTGCCCTCCGTCGATTGAGCTAGCTATCTTCTCGCCACTATATGGGTCGATATCAAAGCTACATCCACGGGTTATGTTTTTTATTTTTGACATTTTTGTTTCTTATTTCAAAGACACCCTCCAAGTCTATTTACCATAGCTTAGAGGGCGCCAAGTTGAGCCCTTAGGGCTATTTTAGCTTTTCGTATGCAGCTACACCCTCTTCAAGGAACTGCACAAAGCCTGCAATATCCAGATCATAGGCACGTGGAGTAACGAGCAGTTTGTCGGTTGCAGGGTCGATCAAACAGTAGTAAGGTTGTGCGTTCACACCAAAGCGCTCGATCTGCCAAGCGGCGTTGATCTTGCCTATGGTTTTCTTCACACGCCCGTTGTCGTCTATAATCCATTGATCTTCAGGAAGCTCCTTGCGATCGTCGATGTACAGAGCGATAATTACGTAGTCCTCGCGTAGGATTTTCGCCACCGCAGGATCGCTCCACACGTTAGCCTCCATCTCACGACAGTTCACACAACCGTGGCCTGTGAAATCCAAGAATACTGGTTTGCCTACAGCATTGGCGTACTCTAGTCCTTCGTTGAAATCGAAGAAACCCTCCAAGCCGTGAGGCAGGTGCAGGAAGTCGCTATGCTTTGGCTTGCCGCCTTTGATTTTGTCTAGTTCAAGGTAGCTCGACGAGCCGCCTGAGACACCCGCACCGCCAGAGGTAATATTAAAGTCCATAGTAGACATAGGAGGCAGGTAGCCCGAAAGAGCTTTTAGAGGCGCACCCCACATTCCTGGTATCAAATACACAACAAACGAGAATGTGATAATAGACATAAACAAACGTTTCACCGAAACATGATCCGATGGAGAGTCGTGCGAGAAACGAAGTTTTCCCAAGAGATACAAGCCCAGTAGAGTGAAGATTACAATCCATAGAGCCAAGTACACCTCGCGATCTAGCAAGCCCCAGTGGTAGGTTTGGTCGGCAACCGAAAGGAATTTCAGACCTAGTGCAAGCTCGATGAAACCAAGTACAACTTTTACAGAGTTTAGCCATCCGCCCGACTTTGGAAGGTTCTTCAGTAGCGATGGGAAGAAAGCAAAGATAGTGAACGGAAGAGCAAAGGCAGCCGAGAACGCTAGCATAGTAATGATAGGCTCCCAGATCTCACCTTGGGTTGATTTCACAAGGATACTACCCACGATAGGACCCGTACACGAGAACGACACCAGTACCAGAGTCATCGCCATAAAGAACACCCCGATAAAGCCTCCTTTATCCGAGCGCTCGTCTGTTTTGTTTACTAGTTTCGAAGGCATATTGATTTCGAAAGCTCCAAAGAATGAAGCTGCAAATGCCATAAAGATCAAGAAGAACAATAGGTTTGGAACCCAGTGTGTTGCAAGCCAGTTGAAAATATCGGCCGTAACGGTCTCGCCCCCACCAAAGTAGGTTGCGGCAATTAGCACCGCGATAGGCAGGGTGTAGAGAGCCACAATGAAAATACCATAAAGCGACGCCATAAAGCGGCCACGGCTTTTCGACTGGTTAGATTTCATAAAGAACGACACAGTCATAGGAACCATAGGGAATACACAAGGGGTCAACAGAGCTGCAAAGCCCCACAGAATAGCCTCGATGATGGTCGCCCATAGAGATTTTGA
>CAYJLL010000080.1:2968-7567 GCA_964370955.1 uncultured Rikenellaceae bacterium
CTAGCGGTGTCTTGCTTGTTTGATTTCAGACGGTCGCCTATTTTTGATTTAAGGTCAGCTGTTTTGCTCGCTGGCGCTGCCTCAGCATCACCGCTAGGGGCAATTTCAACCATGAAATAGTGTTCCGTTGGAGGCAAGCACGCCTGATCGTCGCAAGATTGCCACTCGACAGTTACCTCAAATTTTTGAGTCTCGCCGGTTGTGTTGATAAACTTTTGAGTGAAAGTCACCTCACCGCTGAAAGTGCCTATCTCCATTTGGAAGATTTGGTCCATCTTCACTTTTGAGGGATGGTCAGATGTGATCTCGCCATCAAGAGTGACACCCTCGGGCAAATCGAAAGTGAAACGCGTAGCGTTTGGCCCACCGGGATATTCCGTTAGATCGTAGATCTTCCAAGGCACCTCCATGGTGGCTGTGAAGTGGGCTGAAGAGCCCTCGTTCGACGAGCTCCACGTGACGGGTTCTAGTATCTGGGCTGCCGCTGATCCGAAAATGATGCTCAGGGCAAAGCTGAATATTAGTTTTAGTTTCATTGTTTATGTTTTTATTTTTGTTAAGGGGTTGTTTGGTTAGTTTTTCTCGCTCATTCGCAAATAGCGATACAAGTGGTAAAAGCTTTTGAACTTGAAGGGATGCTTTTTTAGTTGCCACATCACTCTGTCTTTTATCTGCGCTTTGTTTGCCGCCTGATGTTTCATCAAGTGGTAGGTGATAGCAAAGTGGATGTAGGTCTCATCTTTGCTAATTTGTTGCTCGCTCTGCGACTCTATATATAGAGGTAGGTTAGCCTGCCATTTTTGCTGGTACTTCTGGGTCTCGCTCCACCATGTTTTGCTCCATCCTCCGTGTGAGAAGTGAACAAACTCATGGATGCCACTTACGTAGTTGGTGTAGCCCGCATGGTGCACCGCTGTACACAAATCAAGGTCATAAAGATGGAAGCCCCTAAAGGTATGCTCATCAAAACCACCCACCGCATCATAAGCCTCGCGACTCACCATCAAAAACATTCCGTCTATAGTTATAACGCTACAAAATTCGCCTTTGGTGCATCTCAGAGAATGTTTTGTCTCTCCTTTGAGATCTTTGTTGAGCGATGAAAAATTCATACATAGGTGATTCTTGTGGACGAAAGTCGAGGCGGTGCGAGATTTTGCGGCACTCCCCGCAAAACCAATCACTCCCGAACCCTTCTCAAGAGCCTTAGCTCCCAAGTCTCGCCCCCATCCTTGGCTGTCAAAGCGCACATCCTCGTGTACAAAACACAAAACGGGATATTGCGCCTTTTTGGCAATGGAGTTGTAGACCTTGCAGATGCCCTCGGAGCTACCCTTGTTGTCCTTGAAGAGTATTTCGTGTTCCACACCTATGGTCTGAGATATATTCTCACTGACCTTGGAAAATCTCTCGCTATCTACAGAACAGATTATAACACTAATCATTACTATGCAGTTAGGTTTATTTTGAAATCTTCGCCCACGAATCCTTCAGTGTCACTGTGCGGTTATACACAATCTTATCCTGCGTGCTATCGCTATCCACACAGAAATAACCCAAACGTTCAAATTGCACCTGCTTACCTGCTGTTTCATTCGCTAGTGATGGCTCAATATAAGCCTCAATGACTTTAAGTGAGTCAGGGTTCAAATTGTCCAAGAAGGTGCCTCCCTCGGGCGCATTGTCAGGATCCTCTGTGCTAAATAGGCGGTCGAACAAACGAACCTCTGCTTTTTTTGCAGTCTGTGCATCCACCCAGTGAATAACACCCTTAACCTTGCGACCGTCCGATGATTTTCCTCCAGCCGATTCAGGGTCGTATGAGCATTTTAACTCTATAATATTCCCCTGTTCATCCTTAATAACTTCTTCACACTTAATCAAATAAGCATATCTTAGGCGCACCTCGCCACCTGGGCGAAGACGGAAAAATTTCTTAGGAGCATCTTCCATAAAATCGTCTCTCTCGATGAAAACTTCTCTTGAAAAGCTAACATCCCTGCGGCCTGCCTCTGGATCCTCAGGGTTATTCACACACGAGAACACCTCGCTTTGCCCCTCTGGATAGTTGGTGATAGTTATTTTGATAGGGTCGAGCACCGCCATACGACGATCTGCCACCTTATTCAAATCCTCTCTAATATGCCACTCCAATAGGCTCAAATCGTGAATTCCACTACGTTTCAAGACCCCTACGCTATCGGCAAAAGCGCGAATTGCAGCAGCGCTATAACCCCTGCGGCGCATACCACAAATAGTTGGCATGCGTGGATCGTCCCAGCCCGTAACATAATTTTGCTCAACTAGTTGTAGTAGCTTACGTTTGCTCATTACCGTGTAGTTGGTATTCAGGCGTGCAAATTCATATTGGTGAGATGGGAAAATGTCCAACTCCTGAATAAACCAATCGTATAGAGGGCGGTGAACATCAAATTCCATCGTACAAATAGAATGGGTGATCTTCTCCAGCGAATCGCTCTGCCCGTGGGCGTAGTCGTACATAGGGTAGATACACCATTTATCGCCAGTGCGGTGGTGAGAGGTGTGAAGGATGCGATACATCAGTGGGTCGCGCATCAACATATTAGGGTGAGCCATATCGACCTTGGCACGAAGTACTCTTTCGCCCTCTTGGTATTTACCGTCTCTCATCCCGCGGAAAAGCTCCAAGTTCTCCTGCGGCGAACGATCACGATAAGGTGAGTTGACCCCAGGGCTAGTCACCGTACCACGGTTGGTGCGGATTTCCTCTTGGCTCTGATCGTCCACATACGCCTTGCCTTGCTCTATGAGTTTTTCAGCCCAGTCATATAGTTGGTCGAAATAGTCTGAGGCATAATATTCGCCTGCCCAATCAAACCCTAGCCATTTGATGTCCTCCTTGATAGAGTCCACATATTCAGTGTCTTCCTTGACAGGGTTCGTATCGTCAAAACGCAGGTTACAAAGGCCGCCATATTTCTTGGCGAGTCCAAAGTTAATGCAGATTGATTTGGCGTGTCCGATATGCAGATAGCCGTTTGGCTCGGGCGGAAAACGAGTGTGAACTCTGTCCTCACCCTTGGCTTTACCGTCCTCGATAATTTCTTCTATGAAATTTAGTTTTTCGCTTATTTGTGCTTTCTCCATTGTATTAATCTCGAAAAATATACATATATTCGCACAAAGTTAGTAATTTTCCATTAAGATATAAAATATTAAAGTAAAAATGGCACTAGTAGAATTAAATTCCATGAGTTTTTATGCCCACCATGGCTGCTACGAGCAAGAACAAAAGGTCGGTGGACGCTTCAGCGTAGATTTTGCCTTCCGCTATGATAGCGCCTCGGCGTGTGTGAGTGATGATATTTCTGATACGGTTAGTTATCTTGATGTCTATCAGATGATTGGCGAGCAAATGGCGCAACCCTCTCATTTGTTGGAGAACGTGGCGCATAGGATTTTGTGTTGTGTTGGAGATCGTTTTTCTGAGGTTAGCTGGGCGAGGGTGCGCATAGAGAAATTAAACCCACCCCTAGGGGGTAAATTGCACAGCTCGAGCGTTGTTTTGGAGCGAGAATATTAGAAACATATGCGTTCTTTGATCCACTGCGGCTAGTATCTAGTTTTCTTTTTTTATGCTATCACCCCTGCAGAAGTCCGGTTCCGCTTTGCTCAACACGTGGTCTTCCGCAGAGTCGATACCAACTGAGATTCTTTTTTTTGTTTGTCTTCTGTGCTATTTTTCGATGCTATTTCTCTGCGGTGTTTCTCAGTGGTGAAAGCTTGCGGATGAACTGCCTTCGCAAGAAGAGCAGGGCTTCCGCGGGGGGAAGCTTTCGCCCTGCTAAAATATCTTTTTTTAAGTGATTAAGCTAATCCCCATTTAGAGCACAAAAAAGGCTCACTTAACTAGAGTGAACCTTTTGTTTGTGGAGAATATCGTGGTGGAACCGATGACCTAAGTCACTGCCAGTCAAACGCCCAAGAAGCGCATAGTCCAACTGAGCTAATCCCCATTTAGAGCACAAAAAAGGCTCACCCATTGAGTGAACCTTTTGTTTGTGGAGAATATCGGAATCGAACCGATGACCTTTTGACTGCCAGTCAAACGCTCTAGCCAACTGAGCTAATCCCCCGTTTGAGAGTGCAAATATACTAATATATTTTTTTACTGCAACATTTTTTATTGTTTTTTACAGTGTGCTGTTTTGGGCTGTACAAGGTACTTTATCCCTTCTTAAAAAGTCCATTTCAGCAATAATTACATAAATCATAATCAAGTTTAGGCTGATATTTTGCGAAACTCAATTTCACTGCTCGATAAAAAGTAATAAAAAATAGAGCACAAAAGTAATGTAAATAAAAACTTTCAAGCATGTTGAAAAACTTAATCGGGCAAGATTAAAACTAATATTACACTAAACATTATAGCAAATGCGCATATATTAAGGCTTGTGCAGAATTTTACAATTATTACACAATCCATAATTTATGCGCATCTATAAATACAAACTAAATTAAAACTCAATATTAACACCAATAGTAGGCAGCAATACACCTGCTTCTTGTGGCAAGTATTTTAACACATAACGCTCGGGGTTAGAGTTTTCTACTATT
>CAYJLL010000080.1:7577-7958 GCA_964370955.1 uncultured Rikenellaceae bacterium
ACATAACGGTCTGGGTCGTTAGGGTCTGTTTCGCCTGTTGATAAAGGTACATCGGGCTGTTTAAATTTACTTACAAGCACATTCTGTATATCAACATAAACGCCTAAAGACCAATTGTCAAAATAAAAATCTTTGTCTATTCTAATATCCACCTGTCCATAACCTGGCAAGCGTTCTGTATTGTATTTTGTGTAATCGAGATAAGCCCTACCCTGCGCATTCCATGCTTCTTTAAGCGATGTTTTATCTATATCGTAAGGCGTGTATGGCGCACCGCCAATATAGCTATATTTTGCACCTATGCTCCAATCTTTTGGCAAATCGTAAGTGCCACTACCATTTATTATTACCCTATTATCCCATGCCGAAACTATATATTCA
>CAYJLL010000081.1:0-7943 GCA_964370955.1 uncultured Rikenellaceae bacterium
TCCTCACGCTCTCGATGTTTAGATCAGCTTTGTTTCTGATTCTTGTGGGTTTGTTGAAAAAGGCTGTGATCTCTGAATATATATCTATTAATTTAGTAGACAGAGTTTTTGATGAACCTTTGCTCTATTCGGGTTTTGAGAACCTGATGGCTATATATGGATATGCGTTGCAGATTTTTTGCGATTTCTCGGGCTACTCAGATATGGCAATAGGCTTAGCACTACTGATGGGCTTTCGCTTTCCAGACAACTTCAATTCACCCTACAAATCAGCAACGATCACCGAATTTTGGCGACGTTGGCATATCTCGCTCTCCTCGTGGCTCAGAGACTACCTCTATATTTCTCTTGGCGGCAACCGCCACGGAAAATTCAGAACCTACCTAAACTTGCTACTCACCATGCTCTTGGGGGGACTGTGGCATGGGGCGGCAGTTCGTTTCATCCTATGGGGTGCGCTCCACGGTGCAGCTCTGGCGCTTCACAAGGCATGGATGAGCATTTTCCCTCGCTCTAAAGCTGAAGGCTCACAGATGGGTATCCTATCACGAGCGCTGGGAGTTATTTTTACGTTTAATCTTGTGTGTTTGGGATGGCTGTTATTTCGAGCCGAAGATATGAATGCGGTGAGTGTGATGCTCAATCAGATCACGAGCGATTTTAATTGCGAGGTGATAGGGCAGGTCATATCGGGCTATGCGCCCACTTTTGGACTTCTAGCCTTTGGTTTTGCGTTTCACTTTATGCCAAGCGTCTTTAACTCGTGGGCTAAGCAGCGCTTTAACAACACACCTCTTTGGGGGCAAATGCTACTTGCGGTTCTGGTTGTTTGGATTGTGATGCAGGCAAGTTCATCTGAAATTCAGCCTTTTATTTATTTTCAGTTCTAAATCCTATACACCCAAAATGGCGTTTCTAAAATGCACCATTGGGAAAGCCTCCACCTTGAAATTCTCTAACTCAAGGGCTGTAACTTGTGAGGGGTAGCTCATAATCATCAATTCGACCATAGGCTCATCGGGGCTCTGATAAGATGGGTGGGCATAAGGGTGGTGGTTCAAAACAAAACCCAAACGCTCGTAGAATCCTATACGCCTGGTGGAGATATCATCCGTGGGGTGCTCAACCTCAAGTATAATAGGCTTAGCACAGGTATCCATAAAATCCGTCAAGAGTTTACCACCATAAGAGCGGCCTCGAAGCGAGGGATCGATGGCAAAATGCTCCACATAGATAGCTCGCGACATCTCCCACCACGAAATAAAACCTATGGGCAGCTCGCCCTCTAGCACCACTTCAAGGGTATAGCCCTTCTGGTTGAGGGTCTCAATTTGATAGTCTAGCGAACGCCTTTCAATCAACGGAAAAGCTGATTCGTATAGCTTCCAAAAAAAGTCGAAATACTCGTCTTGCCGGTTTGTTATGCGGTGTTTTTTCATTGTTTTGATTGGAAAAAATTAAACTTGCGAGAGGGTGCCTCACACGCGCAGGGCTAATACACATAGACGGGCGAACTGCACCCCACAGGGGCGACCGTCTTATAGTGAGAAATAAATCATAAAGACGCTTTGCGTCCCCCGTGCGGTTCGCCCGAACAAAGGCATAGTTAGAACTAAAAGATTGCCCGTGCGGTACTCCCTGTTAGTGCGTGAAAGCGCAGGACAATTATTTATCTCTCAGCCTCACCAGTGCCGCTTGCACCCCGCATCTAAATCATCGCACTACCCCCTAAGAGCGTTTAGATTTTATATATTCATCGATGGCCACAGCTGCCTTACGCCCTGCGCCCATCGCAAGAATCACAGTTGCCGCACCGCTCACTACATCACCTCCTGCGAAAACGCCTTCACGAGTGGTCGCACCCTCCTCGCTAGCCACCACACAACCCCAACGATTGGTCTCAAGCCCATCGGTTGTGGACGCAATCAAAGGGTTAGGCGAAGTTCCTAGCGCCATAATAACACTCTGACACTCGATCTCAAACTCCGAGCCCTCCACTGGCACTGGCGAGCGACGACCCGAAGCATCAGGCTCGCCCAACTCTTGACGTATACATTTCACAGCACGCACCCATCCGCTTTCATCTGTAAGAATCTCAACGGGGTTGGTAAGCATCTCGAAATTCACGCCCTCTTCGATAGCGTGGTGTACCTCTTCGACCCTCGCTGGAAGTTCGGCTTGCGAACGACGATACACAATAGATGAATCCGCACCCAAACGCAAAGCAGTACGCACAGCATCCATCGCAACATTACCGCCACCCACAACTACTATCTTTTCGCCCACAAACACGGGGGTGTCATACGAAGAATCATAGGCCTTCATTAGGTTCACACGAGTGAGGAATTCATTTGCCGACACAACCCCATTTGCACTCTCGCCCTCTATGCCCATAAAGCGTGGCAAGCCTGCTCCCGAACCGATAAACACAGCCGAGAAACCCTCTTTGTCCATCAAATCGCCCACAGTAACCGTGCGCCCCACCACAACATTAGTCTCTATTTCGACCCCAAGGCGACGCACATTATCAATCTCCGCCTCCACTATTTTATCTTTTGGCAGACGGAACTCTGGAATACCATACTGAAGCACTCCTCCTGCGTGGTGGAGCACCTCGAAAATAGTCACCCCATAGCCCATCTTAGCCAAGTCAGCCGCTACAGCCAACCCCGCAGGACCACTACCCACAACAGCCACTTTTTCGGCTTGTTTTTCCGCAGGCACAAAAACCTCACCCTCTACTCTATTTTCAATAGCCCAATCGCCCACGAATCTCTCCAACTTACCGATAGCAACGCTCTCGCCCTTAATGCCCAACACACAAGCCCCCTCGCATTGAGTTTCCTGCGGACACACTCGCCCACACACCGATGGGAGTAGGTTGTCTTCAGCTATAGTACTAGCCGCCTGGGCTAGTTCGCCAGCGACCACTTGGGTGATAAAGCGAGGTATTTGCACCCCCACAGGGCAAGCATCAACACAGCGTGGGCGTTTACAATCCAAACAGCGTGAGCCCTCTAGTTGTGCCTCGTCGAGGTTGTATCCATAGCACACTTCTTCAAAATTTGTCGCTCTAATCTGTGGCGCTTGCTCACGCACCGCCACTCTAGGTATTTTATTTGCCATTATTTTTTTAATCTCCTTGAAAATATCTTACTTTTCCTCATGCTCATCCATGAGCTTATTGAAGTTACAATTGTGGTTCGCTTGCTCTAGTTTGCGTTGTTCGATGGTGCGATACATACCTCCACGGCGCAGTGCCTCATCAAAATCCACTGCGTGGCCGTCAAACTCAGGACCCTCCACACACGCAAAACGTATCTTACCTCCAACGCTCACCCTACACGCTCCGCACATCCCCGTTCCATCGACCATCAGAGTATTCAGACTCACAATAGTTGGGATATTAAGTTCACGGGTAAGCAAACTCACGAACTTCATCATTATCATAGGGCCAATGGCCACCACAACATCAAAATGTTCGCCCGCCTCTACTAGTTGTTTAATCAACTCTGTCACCAAGCCTTTGAAGCCCTGCGAGCCATCGTCCGTTGCGATATGAACATTAGGCGTGAGCGCTCTAAATTCTTCTTCGAGGATCACAAACTCCGAGCTTTTCGCCCCGATAATCACACTAGCCTCCACACCTTGCTCGCTAAGGTATTTCACCTGAGGATATACTGGAGCCGCTCCAAGACCACCTGCCACAAAAAGCACTTTCTTATCTTTCAGTTCCTCCAAAGGCATCTCAACAAACTCCGAAGGGTGCCCAAGTGGACCTACAAAATCACGAAACACATCGCCCTCTTCCAGAGCCACAATGCGCCCCGTTGACGCTCCAATGGCCTGAGTGACAATGGTCACAGTGCCACGCTCTCTATCAAAATCACATACGGTCAGAGGGATACGCTCTCCTTTTTCATCGACAACCACAATCAAAAACTGCCCTGCCTCAGCCGATGCTGCCACTCTAGGAGCATAGACCTCCATCAAGATAATTCTTGGGGCAAGAGTTCGTTTTTTTAGAATCTCAAATTTTTTCATTTATACTTTTAGTCTAATTATATTTCTTGTTTACTCCACAATATTTGCCATCAAACGCAACTCAATCACAGGGCGAATGGGGTCGGAACTTATCACACGGATAATCTCACTACGCGGCCCCTCGCTCGAGGAATCTAGCTCTAGGGTTATAACGCTAGGGCTTCCTTTTGAGACCGACGGTGAACTTATCGAGCTTTTAATGCGAGAGGAGTGATCTAAGTGACGCACATTCAAGATCGATTCTCCTAGATTTTCGAGCACAAACTTATGTACTAGTTTGTCGCCCACCTCGACAGTCGAGAAATGATGAAAAGAGTTATTCACTCTCGCCTTAGGTGGGTTTTCTGTAGGAAAATTCGAAAAATCTTCAACAAAAGTCAGTCGCGCGCTAGGGTTGTTATACTGCGAGCGTTTGTTGATAGTCAACGGCACTACAAAAGCCTGCTGCCCCCATAGCGGCTCTGAGGCATTCTGAGGGTTAAGGTTTACTATGAGTTCGCCTTTCTCTCCAGATGAAAGCGAGTTCTTCGAGAAAGAAATATCTACCCACGAGGGTACATTCACTTTATCGTCAAACTCCAAAGCGACAGTCTCACTAGAGGTATTTACCAATGCTAAAGTGTGGGTCGAACTCTTAGAATTAACTGTTTGCCCCAACTCCATCACAGCATCCGCCAAGCGCACTCCCGCAGAAAGCAACACTGGATAGTCATCCTCTATGCCTCGTGGAGCAGGCTCAACATGAGCACGAATCTTAAGAGCGATCATACCATTTGCGATATTTCCTCTAACAAAAATCACTTTTTCAACCCTACCTGGTTGGTTCGTGGGGTCAAAAGTAACTTTCAGAGTGCGCGAATCGCCCTTGAGTAGTGGAGAGCGGTCATAGTCGGGAGTGGTACATCCGCAACTTGTTGAAATATTGTAGATCACGAAAGGAATCTCACCTATATTTGTATAACGAAATTCGCCATCTACTTCGCCATCAACCTCACGCAATTGGCCAAAATCAATTATGATTTCATCAAATTTCACCTTCGCCAGTGGATCGCCTCCTTGGGAAAAGGATCTAACCACAAAGCATATCAGGGCTATAAGTATTAATATTTTTTTCATCTTTCTTTATAGGGAGACTCTAATTTCGCCCCCCAATTTTGCTCGTTATTTTGTTATCACTGCCTCCACAAAACTCTCCCACGAGAATTTCGATTTATCCACTTTGATATTTTCTCGGAATTCTTCCGCTTTATTCTCTGTATAGAAACGCTCCACCGCCTGAGTTATTTTCTCAGGATCACGCTCAACCACATAGCCAACTCGTCCATCGGGTACTATCTCGGGCAGTCCTCCCACTGCGGTTACCACCATAGGTACCTCGAAGTGGTAGGCAATTTGAGTGATTCCGCTTTGGGTCGCAGTGCGATAGGGTTGAACCACCAAATCGGCTGCAGAAAAATAGAGCGCCACTTCACTCTCGGCAATATACCTATCATGCAAAATCACTCTATCCGACAAGCCCAATCGCTCAATTTGCTGCATATATTTCTCTTTATCCTCATAGAATTCCCCAGCAATTATCAATTTCTTGTCTTTAATCTCCCCCCATGCATCCAGCAACAAATCTAGTCCCTTGTAACCACGAATAAATCCAAAAAACAGCGAATAGTTCTCCTTAGGGTCTATCCCTAAACGCTCGCATGCTAACTCTCGTTCCACACTCTGCCCATAAATATCGTAGATTGGGTGAGGTGAAAATCGGTTCTCACCCTTAAATTTGAATTCTCTGAGCTGCTCACCCACCTCACCTGACATATGTACAACACGGTCAATCCCTTTAAGAAAATAGCGGGTCATGGGTCTGTCATAAAAATGCTTCTCGTGTGGCACTATATTATCAGTGATCGCTACGGTTTTGATCCCTTTTCGTTTCAATCTGCGAGCAATAGTACCCAAAGAGGGGGCAAAAAACGGCATCCAATAGCGGAAAATTACCAAATCTGGCTTTTGTTGTTTGATATACTTCGCAGTTTTGCACCACGAAAAAGGGTTCACCGAGCTGACCATACGTCTCATTGGAATCGCAGGAGGTGCAGCGTCTGTATATTGTGTTGCTCCAGGGAATAAAAACGAAGGGTACTGCAAAGAAAAATTAATCAATTCCACGCTGTGACCCTGCTGCACAAGGCTCTGCGCTAATCGCTCATTAAACATTGCAATCCCACCACGATAGGGGTTAGATGGCCCGACAAGTAGTATTTTCATTTCTATAACATGCCAAAAAGTTCGAAAGTTCAAAGATACAAAAATTAATCCAAGAGGCAAAACTATCACCCACGAGGCACCTTGGCACATAATTTGTCATCAAAATTTTAACGTTAACCAAAAGATACTAAACATGAAAAAACAAACTACTCCCCAAAAGGGCACTATGCTCGGCGTCATGACCCTTGCCATTATGAACGTTGCTGCAGTGGTTTCACTGCGTGGATTGCCCTCACAGGCTACCTACGGGCTCTCATCGGCATTCTACTATCTCTTCGCTGCCTTCGTTTTTCTTATCCCTATGGCTCTTGTAGCGGCTGAACTTGCAGCTATGTTTGCCAATAAACAAGGGGGTATTTTCCGCTGGGTAGGCGAGGCTTTTGGTAAACGCACTGGATTTGTAGCGATTTTCCTCCAATGGATACAAAACACTATTTGGTTTCCCACTGTACTCACATTTGCAGCCGTTTCGCTCGCCTACATAGGCCTTGATACTAAAAGTGACGCTGAACTAGCCTCAAACAAAGTTTTCACTCTCGCAGTGGTACTTATTATTTACTGGCTTGCCACTCTTATTTCGCTCAAAGGGATGGGTTGGGTAGGTAAAATATCGAAAATTGGCGCTATGGTCGGTACTATCATACCAGCAGCACTGTTAATAATTTTTGGTATAATATATATTAGTACTGGCGGACACAACTACATGGATACCTCTGGGAGCTTTTTTCCTGACCTATCGAATCTCAATAATATAGTGCTAGCCTCGTCGATTTTCTTGTTCTACGCAGGAATGGAAATGATGGGTGTGCACGTAATGGAAGTGAAAAATCCTGCTAAAAACTATCCTCGTGCTATATTTATTGGCGCTGGTCTCACGGTAGCAATTTTTATACTAGGTACTTTCTCTCTTGGTTTTATTATTCCAGCTGATCAAATCAACCTAACGCAGTCTTTGCTTGTGGGGTTTGATAATTATCTTGATTATCTGAAACTTAGCTGGGCATCGCCCATTATGGCTATTGCTCTAGCGTTTGGGGTACTTGCAGGCGTTCTTACGTGGGTTGCTGGTCCTTCACGAGGCATTTATGTCGTGGGTAAGGCTGGCTACCTTCCTCCTTCGCTGCAAAAAACCAATAAAAATGGCGTGCAGAAAAATATTCTCTACATTCAAGGTGCCGTTGTTACTTTTCTTGGTATACTGTTCGTGGTGATGCCATCCGTTCAGACTTTCTATCAGATTCTATCTCAGCTCACTATTCTTCTTTATCTGATTGTATATCTTCTAATGTTTGCCGCAGCAATTACTCTGCGCTACAAACTCCCGAAAGCTGAGCGTCCATTCAGCATTGGAAAGCGTGGAAACATGTTGATGTGGTGTGTAGGAGGATTGGGTTTTATAGGTTCAATGACCGCTTTTATTCTTAGCTTTATAATGCCATCAATTTTCGAGGGTCAAATCTCAAGCTCGCTATGGTTTGGTGTTCTAATTGGTGGTGCGATTATAGCGATTATCACACCTCTTATTATTTATGCACGTCGCAAACCATCGTGGCAAGACTCTTCGTCTGCGATCGAACCTTTTTCATACGAAGTGCAAGCCACAGTCGAGCCGCACGGGCATTAATCTAAATCAAACT